>DNIF01000220.1 GCA_003485715.1 Gammaproteobacteria bacterium | reverse complement strand
GCGAGGCCATCGTAGACCTCTCCCACGGCCCCGGCGGCCTTGTCGGAGCGTGAGCGGAACAGGCGCACCTGATTGCGTTCGAGGTGATAAATGCCACGAAAGCGATTGCCGCTGCCGATGGGCCAGGTGACCGGGGCGCAGCGGATCCCGAGCACTCGCTCTACCTCGTCAAGCAGTTCGAGCGGCTCGCGACCCTCGCGGTCCAGCTTGTTGATGAAGGTGATGATGGGCGTGTCGCGCAGGCGGCAGACCTCCATCAGCTTGATGGTGCGCTCCTCCACCCCTTTGGCCGCGTCTATCACCATGAGGGCGCAGTCGACCGCCGTCAGCGTGCGATAGGTGTCCTCGCCGAAGTCCTCGTGTCCGGGCGTATCGAGGAGATTGAACACGCAGTCGCGGTACTCGAACTGCATGACCGAGGAGGTCACGGAGATCCCGCGCTGCTTTTCGATTTCCATCCAGTCCGATGTGGCATGTCGCCCGCCCTTGCGTCCCTTCACCGTCCCGGCCACCTGAATGGCACCACCGAGCAGCAGCAGCTTCTCGGTAACGGTGGTCTTGCCCGCGTCCGGGTGGGAAATGATGGCGAAGGTGCGCCTGCGCCTGACCTGCTCTGCAATCTGATCCATTGACATCTCTAGCCGGTCTCCAGCACCACGAACGCCAATGCGTAGTCACCATCATCCGTCACGCTGAGGTGCACGCGTGGGTCTCCGAGGTCGCGAAGCCGGCTGGCTGCGCCGGCCGCGAGCCGGAATCCCGGTGCGCCGACCGCATCATGGGTCACGGCGATATCCCGCGCATACACACCACGGCCGAAGCCACCGCCCAGCGCCTTGACCAGCGCCTCCTTGGCGGCCCAGCGTCGGGCCAGGAAGCGTGTCTGTTCGGGCGCGCGCAGGCACTGGAACTCCTGTCGCTCGGCAGGGGCCAGGATGTGCAGTGGCAGGCGCGACGGTTGGCGCTGCCAGGCTCGGGCAAGGCGCGGCACGCTCGCGAGGTCCGTGCCTACGCCCAGGATCAACGCCGAGCCTCGCGCATGAGTCGCTTCATCTCGCGCACGGCGGCCTCGAGTCCGGTGAATATGGCGCGCGAGACGATGGCATGCCCGATGTTGAGCTCGTGGATCTCGGGGATGGCCGCAATCGCCTGCACGTTATGGTAGTGCAACCCGTGTCCCGCGTTGACCACCATACCGAGGGCGTGAGCAAGGCGCGCGCAATCACGGATGCGCGCGAGTTCAAGCTCGATTTCGGCCGCCGTGTGGGCCTCAGCATAGCGTCCGGTATGCAGCTCGATGACCGGCGCGCCAACGGCTCGCGCGGCCTCGATCTGGCGCGGCTCGGGATCGAGGAAGAGCGAGACCCGCACGCCCGCCGAACCGAGCTCCGGCACCGCCTCGGCGAGCGCCCCCTGTAGAGCGACGGCGTCCAGACCGCCCTCCGTGGTGAGCTCTTCCCGCCGCTCGGGCACGATGCAGCAGTCCTGCGGGCGGATGCGCAACGCGAAGGCGCGCATCTCAGGCGTGAGTGCCATCTCGAGATTCATGTGGGTCTGCAGGATCGCGTTCAGCGTCTCGACGTCACGCTCCTGGATGTGACGACGATCCTCACGCAGATGCAGGGTAATGCTGTCCGCTCCGGCCTGCTCTGCGAGCAAGGCAGCGTGGATGGGATCCGGATAGCGGGCGCCGCGCGCCTCGCGGATGGTGGCGACGTGATCGATGTTCACGCCGAGCAGAATGGGCGAATGCATGCTGTGGCTCTCGCGGATGGGGCCGCCTCGGGTGCGGCGGGGGCCGGATTCTAAGCTGTGCAAGGCACGGATGATCGCGGGCAGCATGAGCACCGCCTTGAAATCGGCGTCGCGGGACATTGCGACGAACGCCCGATGCCATCCGCCGTCGCTGAATCAGCGCGCAAAGTGGTCTACCTCAACCAATGGCTCCATCGCGATTCGGTTGGGCGAATTCATGCAGCAGTTGCCGCACAGAATGGTTGGATGTTCCATAACTCACAATCGCAATGTCGAGGCCGGAATCAGAATACAACTCCAGCGAACGGCGAATGGCGCCCGTTATCCAGTCGGGATTGTTGCCAAATGCGCCGCCCCCAAGAAGGGTCAGGAACAGTTTCCTGCTGGACCCCCGGTCCGCATTCAGAATCGCTGCGCACAGCGCGGCCTCGTAGGCTGCTTCGAGTACCAGTTTCGCGAACGGCGCCCAGAGTTCCTGAGGGTGACTTGTATACGCCAGTGGCATCGCCGAGCAGTAGGCCTGGGA
The DNA here is from genome assembly GCA_003485715.1 of Gammaproteobacteria bacterium. GTDB lineage: Bacteria > Pseudomonadota > Gammaproteobacteria > UBA7966 > UBA7966 > UBA7966. The sequence continues at coordinate 5,855 of DNIF01000220.1, read as the reverse complement.
AACGGTATGGGAGGCGTCATCGAGTGTGACTTGCGTATCCCAGTGCAGCCCGATCTGGAGTGCCTGTCGGACGCTATCGAGCTCGGCTTCGCCCATGTCTTTGAGCTTCCGGTTTATTTCCTCAAGACCACTGGCTGATGGCAATGCATAACCGTTGACCATCTGCCATAGACGCTGACGTGAGTTATCGAGCAGCAGGCCGATGCCCGACAGACAATCCATCTGGTTGTTCGCGGTCTGCCCAATTTGGCCGTTCACGTCGAGAAAATAATTCCGGAAGATCGTGCCTGCGCCTGCCGCGATGGCGCATGCAGGTCCCTGGGTATGATCATATTCGTAAATGCCAACGCCGCGTTCGGGAATCACTCCGGGCGACGCCATCTCCAGAAGATTGAACTGGGAGGCAACCTGGAACAGAGCATTCTCATTGGCCCGTTCCCGGTGCAAGTGCTGCACGTTGGCGACGATTTCGCGTACTGACAGCGGCCGCACAGCGCGCTTGACGCTACCGACCCGCTCACGCAACTGCCCCAGGGAAGGCGTTTCGAGCTCACCAAACAGCCAGGACCTGCCGTTCAGACGCGAGCGTAACCACTGCCCATCGATGATGAGATGCTGGCGAACGCTTTCGGGAGAGTCCTCGACGCACCCCGTGAGACTTTTGAACCACGTCATGATTCACCTGGGCCTGTCGAGTCGATTTCATCTGATCGCAAGCGCCAATAGTCTGGTGCTCGATGAGGATGCGCAACGGTGATGATGACGATCTCAGCGTCCAGCAGCTCGCGGGCGGCCGGGATCCTGTCTTCAAACCCGTCTGGCCGGTCGGAAAAGACCTGAGCGGCCTGCCTCGCCTCAGCGAGGCAGCAACAGACTGCGTGCCTTGAGCGGAGCAGCGATGGCCTGGTCGAGGCACAGACGCAACCAGCGGCGCACTTCCCGGCGCGCGTCATCACTCTCCGGTGCCTGTCCCGAGGTCAGTGCCTGGCGCGCTGCGAGAGACAGGGCAACGCGACCGGGTGCGTGGCCGGCCGCCACTCCGGATCCCGGGCAGAAGTACACAGGCTCATCGGGCTCTGCGGTGGCGTCAGCAACCACATCCACCAACACACCCAGCGTCGCGAGCAGCTCGCGCTCGAACAGGCGCAAAGACCATTCCCAGCCACTGCCTTCTGCGCTACCCGCCAAGACCGTCAGCGTCGTGACATAGCGGCAGTACAGCGCCGGCGCGGGGTCGAGACGCGCCAGTGCCCGCACGACGAGTTCGTTCAGGTAGAGACCGGCTGCAAGGCGCCCCCCGGGCAGCCGCAAACCGGGCCCGAGTGCCTCGACCGCTCCCAGCGCGGGCAAATCTCCGCGACCACTCCAGCCGGCAAGCAGCGGTGTGAAGGCCTGCAGGCTGTCCGTGGGACGCGCACCGGCCGAGCGGCGCACGCAGGAGACGCGGCCGTGCTCGCTGGAGAAGATCTCGAGCAGGTGACTGCGCTCGCCGAGTGACCGCCGGTGCAGCAGATAAACGGGGTGAGGCTCGACGCGCATCCGGTCGGGCTTGCCGTCCTAGTGGTCGAAGCCGAGCTCACGCAGGGCCCGTGTATCTTCCGTCCAGCCTTCACGCACCTTCACCCAGGTCTCGAGAAAGATCGGGCGCTCGAGCAGCCGCTCCAGATCCCGCCTGGCCTCCATACCGACGGCCTTGAGCACGGTGCCCTTTTCGCCGATGACGATGGCCTTCTGGCCCTCGCGTTCCACCCAGATGGTGGCGGCGATGCGCGTCTGGTTGGCCTCTTCCTGGAAGAGGTCGATGGTGACCGCGAGCGCGTAGGGCAACTCCTCGCCGAGGCGCCGGATGAGCTTCTCGCGAATGAACTCGGCCGCGAGGAAACGCAGGCTGCGATCAGTCAGCGCGTCGTCCTCCCACAACGGCTCACCCAGCGGCAGCAATCCGACCAGCACCTCGACGAAGGCAGTGAGGTTGCTGCCGGAGTGTGCCGACAGGGGGACGATCTCGATGTCCGGGTAACGTTCACCCAGCTCGGCCAGGAAGGGCAGCAGACGGCTCTTGTCCTTCACCCGATCCAGCTTGGAGGCCGCGATGAGCCAGGGCTTGCCGGAGCGGCGGATCTGCTCGGCGATGGCCAGATCCTCCGGCCCGACACGCAGGGCCTCCACCAGCAGCACGGCTACGTCCACATCCTCGAGGCAGCGCAGGGCCTCGCGGTTGACGGCCCGCGCCAGTGGCCGCCGGTTGCGCTGCTCGAGCCCGGGCGTGTCGATGAAGCCGATCTGGGCGTCGGCCCGGTGCACGACTCCAAGCAGCGGCTGCCGCGTGGTCTGCGGTTTGCGTGAGACGATCGCCAGCTTCTGGCCAATGAGGTGATTCAGCAGCGTCGACTTGCCCACATTGGGGCGTCCCAGGATGGCGACCGTGCCGACACGGAAAGCGTTCGAAGTCATTCCGTATGGGCCCCCGCCCCTGTGAGTACCGCAAGTGCACGCTCCGCGGCGGCCTGCTCCGCCCGCCGTCGGCTGTCGCCACTGCCGGGAAAAGGTTCCGGCTCACCTTCCACCACGCACTCCACCCGAAAGATCTGCCGCTCTGCCTGCTGCTCCACCGCGCGCGTGAGGTAGCACGGCAGCGCACGTTGACGTGCCTGCAACCATTCCTGCAAGCGGGTCTTGGCGTCCTTGCTGACGGTGCCCGGCGAGACCGTTTCCAGACGGGTGTGGAACAGCGTCAGCACCAGTTCACGCGCCCGCTCTGCCCCCTGATCGAGGTAGACCGCGCCCAGCAGCGCCTCCAGGGCGTTGCCGAGAATGGAGGCCCGACGCCAGCCACCGCTCTTGAGCTCGCCTTCCCCCAGTGACAGGTATGCGCCCAGATTCAGTTCGAGCGCGACACCGGCGAGCACCTCGCGGTTCACCAATGAGGCGCGCAAGCGGGTCAGTTGACCCTCGTCGGCCTGCGGAAAACGCTGATAGATCGCCTCGGCGATCACGAAACCCAGCCAGGCATCACCCAGAAACTCGAGCCGCTCATTGTGGTGCCCAGTCGTGCTGCGGTGGGTAAGCGCCCGATCGTAGAGACCGACATCCCCTGCCGCGATCCCCAGTTGCTCAAGCAACCCCACGACCGGCTGGCGGAAAATCTGGGTGGGCCGCTGACGCGAGATCACGACGACGCCAGCCCTGCGATCGGGACGCGAGACCATTCGGGACACCGCTTCAGTCGAGCCCCTTGCCCGGGATTGGCAGGCGCTCGTCCAGCTTGAGGACGATGTCGAGTTCCCCAAAGAAGGGTCTGCGGATCTCGTAGGCGAAACGCATGACTCGCGCCTTGGTCGCCTCATCGCGCTCCACCGTGAGGGCCTTCACGATGTTGCGTTCGTCGAACTCGCGCAGATCGCTGATCTCGAAGTTGCGCAGCACGTACTTGCGCACATCGTAGACCGACATCTCCCCAATCCCCGGCTGGGCTGCCACCGAGTGCATGGCGGCTGTGACCTTCCACTTCTCGTTGTAAAGCGGGAAGAGCTTCATCACGACCAGCGTGGCGGCACCCAGCACCACCGCCCAGAACAGCAGGCCAATGAGAGAAACACCCTTCTGTGAGCGGTTGCCTGCAGGCATCGATTTCTTCCCTCTGGTAGGCCTGGGTTGCATCAGTGGCCCGGCCGCGATGGTCCGTGCCGAGCAGTGTAGCCGCGGTCAGACACCACTCACGGCCTTCAGCGGATCCAGTCGCCGAGACGGCCGACATCCATTCCGCCAGCGCTCCAATCCCAGTTCATCCAGATCACGAAGGCGCGTCCCATCAGATGATCTTCCGGCACGAAGCCCCAGAAACGGCTGTCACGGCTGTCGTCGCGGTTATCACCGAGGACGAAGTAGTGTCCTGGCGGAACGGTCCACTCCGTGCGGGAGACGAGATTGGGGCGGCTGGGGTCCACAAGGATGTGGTGCTCCGTACCGGTGAGATCCACGCGCAACTCGAGCGAGCCCGTGGAACGGGCGCCATATCCCACACCCTGAAAGACCCCGACCGGCTCCTGCGGCACCGCCTGCCCGTTCACGAAAAGCTGCCGGTCGAGATAACGGATGGCATCGCCCGGCACCCCGACGATACGCTTGATGTACGGAATGGAGGGATCCTCCGGGTAGCGGAAGACCACGACATCACCGCGTTCGGGCTTACCCACTTCGAGGATGCGGGTATTGAGCACTGGCAGGCGCAGCCCGTAACCGAATTTGTTCACCAGAATGAAATCGCCCACCAGTAGCGTGGGCATCATGGAGCCTGAGGGGATGCGGAAGGGCTCCACAACGAAAGACCTGAGCAGCAGGACCACCAGGAACACCGGAAAGAATGAACGGGCGTACTCGACCACCGTCCAGGGGGCGAGCGTTTCGGCCGCCTCCGCAGGACTGGCCGTCGGCCCGAGGGCCGCGAGCGCTGCCCGACGGCGCGGTGCCAGAAGCACCGCATCCACACCCCAGATGAGTCCGCTGACGGCGACCAGCACGACCAGAATGAAAGCGAAATCCATCGGCACGCTCAGCGGCCCTCCTTGCCCACCGACAGCACGGCCATGAAGGCCTCCTGCGGGATCTCGACCGCCCCCAGTTGCTTCATGCGCTTCTTGCCCTCTTTCTGCTTCTCGAGCAGCTTGCGCTTGCGCGAGATGTCACCGCCATAGCACTTGGCCAGCACGTTCTTGCGCAGGGCCTTGACGGTCTCACGCGCGATGACGTGGGCACCGATGGCCGCCTGGATGGCGATGTCGAACATCTGCCGCGGAATGAGCTCACGCATGCGTTCGACCAGTTCGCGGCCACGTCGCTGGGCCACCTCCCGATGCACGATGAGCGCCAGCGAATCCACCCGGTCACCGTTGATGAGGATGTCCAGCTTCACCAGTTCGGCCGGCTGGTAGCGCAGGAAGGTGTAATCGAGCGAGGCGTAGCCCCGGCTCACGGATTTCAGGCGGTCGAAGAAATCCAGCACCATCTCGTTCATGGGCAGTTCGTAGCCGAGCGAGACCTGGTTGCCGAGAAACTGCAGACGCGTCTGCACACCGCGCTTCTCGACACACAGGGCCATGACGTTGCCGAGATATTCCTGCGGCATCAGCATGTCGGCCTGGATGATGGGCTCACGGATCTCCTGGATCTCGCCCACCGGTGGCAGGCGTGCCGGATTGTCGACGAGTAGCGTCTTGTCGGCGTGGGTCTGCACCTCGTACACGACCGTGGGGGCCGTGGTGATGAGGTTCAGGTTGTATTCGCGCTCCAGCCGCTCCTGAATGATCTCCATGTGCAGCAGGCCCAGGAAGCCGACGCGGAAACCGAAGCCAAGTGCCGAGGAGTTCTCCGGCTCATAGACGAGCGCGGCGTCATTGAGCCGGAGCTTCCCCAGCGCATCGCGAAAGGCCTCGTAGTCGGAGGCGTCCACCGGGAAAAGACCTGCGAAGACATTGGGCTTGATGGCCTTGAATCCCGGCAGGGGAGTAGCGGCAGGACGCTGGGCATCGGTGAGCGTGTCACCGACGGGCGCACCGTCCACCTCCTTGATGCCGGCAATGACAAAACCCACCTGCCCGGTGTTGAGCGCGGTCTGGTCGAGCTTCTTTGGCGTGAAGATACCGACCCGATCGACCTCGAAATCACGACCGGTGCTCATCACCCGCATCTTCATGCCCTTGCGCAGCACGCCGTCGACCACCCGGACCAGCGACACCACACCGAGGTAGTTGTCGAACCAGGAGTCGATGATGAGCGCCTTGAGCGGGCCCTCGGGATCACCACACAGCGCGGGGATGTCGCCGAGGATGAGATCGGAAGAGCGTCGTGTAGGGAAG
>DNIF01000253.1 GCA_003485715.1 Gammaproteobacteria bacterium | reverse complement strand
GCCAGGCCTACATGCTCACGGGAGACGCCACCAACACCGATCCGGTCTGCAGCCTCTCGCCACACCACGGCGAGCTGCTCGCCACCATCGATCGCATCATGGAGTCGGATCGTGCAGGCACAGTGAAGCCGATGGTGTTCCGCAACCCGCGCAATTCCAAGGCGCTGGTGGAGGGCGAACCGCTATCGGTCGAATAGCGCGGCGGCCCGTCGTCATTCCAGCCCCCGACCAGGGACACTCGGATACATCGTCATTCCCGCGCAGGCGGGGATGACGGGGTGCGCGGGTGGTGCGTCTCCGGCCTGGGCTATGGCGAAGGCCACCTCCGCCGCCTGACGATTGGCCTGCACATCATGCACCCGGAAAACCTTCACCCCGGCCGCCGTGCCAAGCGCCGTGGTAGCGCAGGTCGCCCCGAGAAGCTGACCGGGATCCGTTTCCTGACAGATGGCGCCCATGAAGCGTTTGCGCGAAGTGCCAAGGAGTACCGGACAACCCTCCGCGACGAACAGCGGGAGTGCGGCCAACAGGGCCAGGTTATGCACGCGGGTCTTGCCAAAGCCGATCCCGGGATCGATGAGGCAGTGTGCGCGAGGCACCCCGGCCATGACGGCGGCGGTGACGCGCTCGCGCAGCGCCGCCAGCACCTCGGCAACCACGTCCACGTAGTGCGGGGCCTCCTGCATCGTCTGTGGTGTGCCCTGCATGTGCATCAGACAGATAGGCACGCCATGCTCGGCGGCGAGTTGCAGCATCCCTGCCTCCGCTCCGGCAGAGATGTCGTTCAGCATGCCGGCACCGGCGGTCAGCGCGGCGCGCGCCACGGCCACCGAGCGGGTATCGATGCTGATGGTGACGTGGGCCGGCAACGCGGCCCGCAGCGACCGGATCACCTCCAGACTGCGCCGCAGTTGTTCCTCAGGCGGCACCGGCTCGCTGCCCGGGCGCGTGGACTCGGCACCCACGTCGATGATGGCGGCCCCTGCCGCCGCCATGGCCAGCGCCTGCCCGATGGCCGCATCAACCGTGATGTAGCAACCACCGTCGGAGAAGGAGTCGGGCGTGACATTCAACACCCCCATGATCACGGGGCCAGGCTCCGCCAGGCGTGCAATCAGATTCCTGGGACTCAAGCGAAAAGCCCGGGCAGGCGATCCGTGATCGCGATGAGGGCAGTAGTCATCCGCGGCTCTGAGGCCAGATGTCCCGTGCCCGGGAGCAATTCAAGTTCGGCCCACGGCAGCACGGCATGCAGGGCCAGCGCCGCTTCCGGGGTGCAGGTGAAGTCCCGCTCCCCATGCACGATGAACGTCGGCACGCGCGGGCAACGCGCGGCCCGGGCGAGCACCGGATCATCAGCGACGAAATAGCGCGCCGCCGCGTAGTGCAATTCGATGCGGGTGCTGGCGAGGAGGCGCGCTTGCGCCAAGCCCTCGGTCGCTGGAACGGGCACACGAGGGACGGTTGCAGCTTCAGGTTTGCGTTCTCCGGGCTGGGCGGGCTCGGCACCGGGCGCCATTGACGATCCTGCCTGCGCGAGCAGCTCGACAGGCAGATCCTTCTCTGACGGAGCTGGGAGGTTGGCGAGCGCGACACTGCCGCCCCAGTCCTGCCAGGCCTGCACGGCTCGATTTCGCTCGGCTGGATCGGGGCCGAAGACCCGCCGGTACAGCGCCGCCAGTAGTTCGCTGCGCTCGACGGGTGTGACTGCCGAGCGCAGCCGCTCCCATGCCTGCGGAAAGAGACGCGAGGCGCCATCACGGAAGAACCAGTCGAGGTCAGATGGGCGCGCGAGAAAACTTCCCCGCAAAACGAGTGCCAGCACCCGCACCGGATGGGCCGCCGCGTAGCAGAGGCCAAGGGTCGCGCCCCAGGAGCCGCCGAAGACCACCCAGCGCTCGATGCCAAGCGTCGCACGCAGGAGTTCGAGGTCGTCGATCAGGTGCTGGGTGGTGTTCGCGCGTACCTCACCCAAGGGCCGGGAACGGCCGCAGCCACGCTGATCGAGCAGCACGATGCGATAGCGGGCCGGGTCGAAGAACTGCCGGTGCAGCGGCTTGCAGCCAGAGCCCGGGCCACCGTGCAGGAAGACGACCGGCAGGCCATGCAGCGCGCCGCAATCCTCGAACCAGATCTCGTGGCCGTCACCCGTATCGAGCCAGCCCGAACGACGCGGCTCCAGGGGTGGATAGGGCTCGCGCATGCCGGCCATTTCCCCGCTGAGGTGGTGTCAGAGCTCGCTCAGGATCTCGTCACGCTTGCGCGCGTACTCGGCCTCCGAGAGCAGGCCCTTTTCGCGCAGTGACTCGAGCCGTTCCAGGCGCTTCTCCACCGAGCCGCCTGCCACCGACCCGCGCTCGTCGTCGCCGCCACCGCCGCCGCCATCACCACCACCTTCGCGCATCTCCTTGCGCATGCGTGCCATCTCCTCGCGCATCTGCCGACGCTCCGCCGCCATCTGCTGGGTCTCACGCTGCATGCGCCCGCGCTCTTCTTCGAGCCCGGCCGGCAGACGCTTCTGCTGCTTCGTCACCTCCTCCGCAATGGTGGCGAGATCGAGCTTGAGCCAGTCGCCACGTGGCTTGCCACGCCCGGTAGTCGCGAACTCGAGACCCTTCGGCCCAGCCACCCGATGCTGCAGATCGCGTTCCTTGGCACGTCGCCCGATGCGGATGGGATCCGTGCGCAGATCGACGTCGTCGCTCATTTCGCCGGTGGTCATGACGCGCTTGTTGGCCGCGACGCGCATCTCCTTGTGCACATCGCCAAGCACGATGTTCAATCGATCCTCAGCGTAAAAAATCCTTCCGGCGATGGCCTTGCGCTCGCGGGCAAAGGTGCTCTCGTGCATCCCGATGAGGGCGAAGGCGATGTCCTCGTCGGGTGTCAGGGTGGGCATCCCACGAGCGAGGATGTTGGCCAGATTGCTGACCTGTGAGGGCACGAACAGTGGAACGGAGCCAGCACGCTTGAGCAGGCCAGCGTCGCGGTTGTACTCCAGTGCCCCCAGCGCCGTGGTGAGTTCGGCAACCGAGAGGGTCACCGGATGCTGATTCGGTGCCGCGTCCTTTTCGCGCGGGATCACCCGCACATACTCGTTGCCCGCCTCCCAGAGGGGCCGCCCTCCCTCGGCCCGGTCGTCGCCGCCGAAGAGGAAGTCCGGGAGGAGGTCGATGGGGTGGGCGGCAACCGGCAGCATGCCGAGCAGGCAGGCGAGCAGCCGACTTGCGTGCGGGAGTGACCAGGATGATGGCATGTGGGCGGGGTACTCCTCTGCAACAGGGATGGCGGATTGGATGGGGCAGCGGCAGGCAGACGTCTGGCCGGTGAGTGTAACCAAGCACCGTGCAGGACAACATTGCGACCGGGACGGTTCCCGAGCCCGGCGGACCGCCCGTGACAGCCGCCTGTGCGATCCGAATGGACACGGCCACGGTATGCCCGGGCTGGCCGCTCGGAGAATCGGGGTATGGATTGGCACCCAAGCGACGGCAATCGTTCAAGTATCTGTTCGCCCGGTCGATAGAGCAAAGGATTCGGGAGTTATCCGCTGCGACGAGAGGCCAGGGACGGACGACGGATGTTCAGCGTGGGACTCAAGGATGGCTTGTCCAGCCATGGAGGGCGGGCGCAGGCGCGCACGCCGGCCCGACGGTGGCCGACGGTCGCGTTTCTGGCCTGCATGCTGACGGCGGTCGCCGCGGCCGAGGGGAACGGGCCGCGCACGGAACGGAGCGGGAGTGAGGCCACCACCCGTAACGTGGCGCAGACGGACAACCCAACACGGCCCGAGGCCGAACCCAAGACGGGGCGTAAGGCCCCTGCGGACGCCAGCGTTCGCAAGCAGGCGGGGACGCAGAAGACCGCCGGGCCGCGGCGTGAAGGCCCGTCGACCGGTAACCGTTCAGCGAAGCAGGCGGCCGGGACCCCGCGACCCGCCGAAAACCGCACGGGCGGCGATGACAGGCAGGCGGCCGCCAAGCCCACACAGGGCAGATCGGATGGGGCGTCGCCTGGGGATCATCGCGCCACGGCAGCGGCCACCTCGGCCGCAGCGGCTGCAGCGTCTTCGGCACCTGCAACCGCAACGCCGACCGGACCGGCCGCGCTGCGTGTGCTCATCGACACCTCCGGCAGCATGCGTCAGAACGACCCGGAGAATCTGCGGGTGGCGGGTCTGCGTCTGCTGACGGGCCTCCTCGCCCCGGAGATCGAGGCCGGCGTGTGGCTTTTCGGTGGTCGCACCGAAGGCCTGGTGCGGAGCGCTGCGGTGGACGACGGCTGGAAAGAGCGCGCCCGTACCCTCGCCAGCCGCATCCACTCGCGGGATGCGCGCACCGACATCGAGCAGGCGCTGGAGGCGGTCACGCGGGACTGGCAGGCGACCCCCGCGAGTGGTCCGCGCAGCGTGCTCCTGCTCACGGATGGAGTAGTGGACGTCGCCAAGGAGGCCGAGAAAAGTGTGGCGTCGCGTGCACGCATCCTCGGGCCGCTGACCGAGCGCCTCGTCACTGCCGGGATCGCGGTACACAGCGTGGCCCTGTCGGCTGCTGCCGATGGGGCGCTGCTCGAGGCGCTGGCACAGGCCACCGGCGGCCATTCCTTGCGCGTCGCCAGGGCGGAGGAGCTGGACCGGGCCTTCCTGCATCTACTCGAAGGCAGCGCCCCACGTGACGGCCTGCCGCTCGCGGACGGCCGCGTGCTGGTCGATGCCTCGGTGAGCGAGCTGACCCTGCTCGTCTTCCGCGACAAGAGCGCCCCACCTCTCACGCTCACAAGCCCGAACGGCACGACCCTGACCCCCTCCGATCTACCGGGAAATGTCCGCTGGGCGCGCGAGCCCGCCTGGGACATGGTGACCGTCCGCAACCCGGAACCCGGCGAATGGCGCCTGCCGCCAGGCAGCGATCCGGATAACCGCGCCCTCATCGTGAGCGATCTCAAACTCGCCATCGGCGAGCTGCCGCCACGTCTGGAGACGGGGAATCCACTACCACTGGAGGCCAGGCTGCTGGAAAACGGGGAGCCGATCACGCGCGATGATTTCCTCGATCTGGTGCAGATCAGGGCCACCCTCGAGGTCGCGGGCGCGACAACAAGCGACGAGCCTCTAGGCCGCACGGACGGGGCAGCGGCCTGGACTGGCCAGGTGCAGCTCGACGAGCGGTCGGGGCAGGCGCAGCTCATCGTCGAGGCCGAGGGTCGCACCTTCCGGCGCCAACGCCGCCTGCCCCTGACCCTCGCGACACCGCCACTCGCGGCCGAATTCGCAGGCCTCGGAGCCGATGCCGAGGTCTTCCGGCTATTCCTGGAGCCGGTCGCCGCCCCAGCCCGTGAGGGCACAGTGGTACTGCGTGTGGCGACGCCCGACGGGGCCCAGCAGACGTTGCGAGCGCAGCTCTCCGCGGGCGCAGCCACACTCACCATTCCGCGGGCCGCCGCTGGCGAGTACCGCCTGGAGGCCCGTGTCCGGGGGCTGGACGCCGAAGGATTGCCCTTCGAGCAAGACCTCGGCCCCTGGCATCTGCAGGCACTCACCGCCCCTCCCGCCGTGGCAACCCCGCCCGCACCCGTAACACCGCCCCCGGATCCCGAAGTGCTGTTCGCGACCGACTGGGGTCGAGTGGCTTGGCAGGTGGGTCTCGCCAACCTGCTCGCCGCCCTCCTTGGACTGGCAGTACAGCGCCACCTCGGGCGGCGCGCGAGCGCGGCCTCCAGCGCCTGGACGGCGC
>DNIF01000169.1 GCA_003485715.1 Gammaproteobacteria bacterium | reverse complement strand
GGCCAGTACCTGGACCTCGAGACCGGCCTCCACTACAACTGGCACCGCTACTACGAACCGTGGACGGGAAGATATCTGTCGAGCGATCCGGTGGGGCTGGGGGGAGGTGCGAACACCTACGCCTATGTCGGAGGGAAGCCGCTCTCGAGCGCCGATCCGACTGGATTGGCGGATCTTCACTTCAACGCGGCCACTCGCACCTTGACGCTCACAAGTGCGAGCGGGGCCGAAAGCTCGCATCCAGCCTTCAACAATGCAGCCTCGACGTCGAGAGGCCCCTGGCCCGTGGGTGTTTTCCCGTACGAGCGCTACAACCTGCATCCCACGCGCACCGCGGGAAGTGATACAGGCACCGACTTCATTGGGTTCACTGTTCCTAATCGCGAGTTCATGGGTATTCACGCCGGCAGACAGGGGGCGTGCGATCTGGCGAACCGATGTGGGGGTGAGCATGCCACCTTGGGTTGCATACGTACAACGCCCGAGGCAATGGACGCCATTCGACGGCTGCACTTCGGAGGGGATCCGATTCGAACGCTGACGGTGACTCGACCATGAGGCTTGGGCGAGCAGTCGGTAATCGCGAGCTTGCCTGGGTGGTCACGGCATGTGCGCTTGTTACTTATGTCGGGGCAAGCGCCTCCGACATGGCCCCGGACGAAGTGATTGTTCGTGCCGTGAGTTGGAGCGATCTGAGACTGGCTCACAGGGCGCTCTCGGGCAGGCTCGATGGGGTCGTTGCTGGGGCATTCACTGACAAGGTGGCTGAGTTGTTCGCTGAACGATGGACTTCGCTCGACGAATTGGCCGCGCTGTCCAGCACCGATCCGACATTCGGACGCGACGTTCTGGCTGCGATCAACGAAGCAGTCACGCAGGATCGAGCGGAGGTGATTCGTGCTAATGCCACACTTCACTGTCCTCCCGGGCACCTTGACATATGTAGGCGGTTGATCGCCTCTCTGGAAGTCACTCGTAAGTGAGCTTGAACCTGACGGGGATAAATGGGGGCAGGATCAATGGAGTCAGCATCATTGATTCTGCGCTCGCTGTCCTTTGGCAACGGGGTGGTGCTGAGCCGGACGGTGGACGCGGGCGGGCGTGTGACGGCACAGGCGGCGAGCGACACGGGATCGCTGTCGCGGGGTGGTCCTGGCGGGGGTGGCTTCATCGACGGGGTCACGGTGCTGCCCGAGCCGCGCACGGTGCCGCTGCCGGAAATCTACGACTCTGACCCCTTTGATGTTTGATGCGTTCAGGCCCGGCCGCGCCCTTCAGCACCGCCCGAGGCGCGCGAGCGCCCAGCCCACGTGTTCGCGGACCAGCTCACTTTGGTGTTCCCGCCGGGCTTCGAGGGCCGCGATGGCGTCCGGCTCGGGTGGACCATTCCCGAGCGCGACGGCGACGTTCCGCAGCCAGCCCTCGTAGCCGATGCGCCGCAGGGCGCTGCCCTCCGTGTAATGCAGGTAGTCGGCCTCGCTCCAGCCCATGAGCCAGACGAGCGGTGGCGCATCGAGGCCATGGCGGGCGGTGAAATCCGGCAGTTCTGCGCGACCGGCGTAGCGGTTCCACGGACAGACGAGCTGGCAGTCATCGCAGCCGAAGATGCGATTGCCGATGAGCGGCCTGAGTGGCTCCGGGATCGAGGCCTTCGACTCGATGGTGAGGTAGGGAATGCAGCGGGTGGCGTCCAGGCGGTAGGGTGCCACGATGGCACCGGTCGGACAGACGTCGATGCAGGCGCTGCAACTGCCGCAGAGCTGCGGATGTTCCTGGGTCGTGATCGGCAACGGCAGATCGGTGTAGATCTCGGCGAGCAGGAAGCTGGAACCGGCATCCCGGTGGATGAGGTTGGTGTGCTTGCCGACCCAGCCGAGCCCCGCCTTGCGGGCCAGCGCCCGTTCCAGGACCGGGGCGCTGTCCACATACACGCGATAGCCAAAGGGGCCGATGCGGGCAACCATGGCGTCGCAGAGACGCTGCAACCGGGGCCGGATCGTGCGGTGATAGTCGCGGCCGAGGGCGTAGCGGGCGATGTAGCCCAGGCGGCCATCGCCCAGCACCGCCCAGGGCTCGTGCGCGGTCACCGGCCAGTAGTCCATGCGCAGGCTCACCACACGCAGCGTGCCGGGCTTGAGACGCCCCGGCTCACAGCGCTGTTCGATGTGTCGTTCCAGATAACGCAGTGCCCCGGTCGCCCCTCCGTGCAGACCATCCCCGAGCCAGCGACGCAGGCGTGCGGCATCGACGCTGACATCGGTGTCGCTCACCCCGAGCGCCGAGAAACCAAGACCGATGGCCTCCTCGCGCAACCAGTCGAGGAGGCGTTCAGCCGGTGGCAGCGCTGTCATCGGCCTCCCCGAGACGCCCGCTGGGCTGCGTCGGTGTGCGTGCCAGCAGGCAGCGATACAACTCGCCGAAGGCACGTGCGGCGGGGCTGCCGGCGGCAAAGGTGGCCACGGGCGCCCGATGCTCACCCATGCGCTCGACCGCGGCCGCGCTCGGCAGATAGACCGGCATCAGTGCCGGATGGGCGCGGGCAAAGGCGGTGATCAGGTCCCGGTGCAGGGCACGCCGGCGATCGACCAGCGAGAACACGGGCCACAGCGGCAACTCCGGGGCGCGCTCGGCGCACAGTTCGCGCAGGCGCTCCCAGGCAGCGAGCGAGAGATGGCTCGGCACCAGCGGCACCAGCAGGGCATCGGCCGCCTTCAACACCGCATCGGCGAGCAAGGCCATCGAGGGGGCGCAGTCGATAACGACCCGGTCGTAACGCCCGGCAAGCTCGGCAAGCAACCGGCGCAATCGACGCCTCGGATGATCGAGCTGGGCGAGCTCGGCCTCCAGATGCCGGGCATCGAGGTCCATGGGCAGCACATGCAGCCGTGGCCATGCCGTCACCTGCACGGCGCTGGCGACCGCCTCGCCCGGGGCCGTCCGCCGCCCCTCGCCGGCCCCGGCCGCCAGGAGACCCGCCACGCCCCTGCTGCCTGGTGTGCAGCCGAGCAACCAGGCGGCCGCACCCTGGGGGTCGAGGTCGATGAGCAGGACCCGCTCCCCCGCCACGGCCGCCGTATGGGCCAGATTGACGGCGATGGCCGTCTTGCCCACACCTCCCTTCGGCAGATAGACCCCAACGACGTGCATGTGTCCCTCCGTCTCCGCGCCAGTACATTAGATTCATTTGCAGATCGATGGGGCCCTCAAGCCCCGGGGGGAGAGGCGTTGGGGTGAGGGCCCGGTACTCGGGGCATTGCAGATCGACTGGATCCCCGCCTGCGCGGGGATGACGGAGGGTGCGGGGACGACGGCAGGCGCAGGATGACGGCAGGCGCAGGATGACGATGCACGCCTGCATGCCTCCGGACCTCAGCGCAACCCGCGGACACGGCTGACTACCTCCCAGGCGCGACGGATCTGATGGGTATGCTCGTTGGCCACGGCCACCCATTCGTCGGGCAGACCCTGGGCCAGGAGCTTGTCGGGGTGGTGCCGACTGATCAGGCGACGGTAGGCTCGGCGCACGTCACCGTCGCTCGCCATGGGCGGGATGCCGAGGACGCGATAGGCGTCCTCGAGCGCCGCGTAGCTCTCGTTGGCCGCTGTTGCCCCAGGGCTGCGCCGCCCGCTCGCGACCTGGGCCTCGGCGCGGGCAAACTCTCCCGCCTCGACCCGCAGCCGCTGCGCGATCTCCTGCAAGACCCGGCGCTTCTCCGTGCCCGGAGCGCCCTCGGCCCAAGCCACCGATAACATGACCTCGAGAAAGAGCAACGAGATCTCGGGATGCCCGGCAAGCCATTCGTCCAACCCGGACAGGCAGCGCGCGAGCGTTACACCAACGCCCTTGCCCTCGCGAAAGCGCTGCATGGCGGCATCACGTCGCGCCGCGCTGAGCGACATGCGCTGCATGATCCGTTCGGCGGCCTGGATCTCCTCACGCGAGACGTGCCCGTCTGCCTTGCTCAGATGTCCGAGTGTGAGAAAGGCGGCACGGAAGAAGCGCTCCCCGAGCGAATCTTCGCGGGGAGGGGCCGCTTCTGGGTGTTCCGTCGTGTCCTGCCCGTGGCGCGTTGCTGTTTCGGGGGTGGCATCGGAGGCGGCCTTGGCCAGGAGAGAGAGGCGTTCGAGCAGATAGCCCGCCAGTAACCCCACACCAGCCCCGATGAAGCCGCCGGCCACCCAACCGAGACAGCCGAGGACCAGGAGGGCTAACGGTTCGCTGCCCGGGACACGCGCCATGTTGCAGGCCTCACCGTTTCAGGTCCTGCAGCACCGACATCGGGAGAAGGCGTAGCGACCTCCCTCGTTGACACGGGCCAGCGATCCGCCGAGTGATGGGATCGCTGGCGGTCGTGCGACCGGGGGCCTGGCTGCCACTGCCCCCGCGGTGCGGACGTGATCGGATCACAGGCATTCCGAGGCATGGTCAGCGAGTCGCGAGCGTTCGCCGCGCATCAGGATGATGTGCCCGCTATGGGCCCAGTCCTTGAAACGATCGACCACGTAGGTGAGCCCCGAGGTGGTCTCGCTCAGATAGGGGGTATCGATCTGCGAGACGTTGCCGAGGCAAACCACCTTGGTGCCGGGACCGGCGCGGGTGATGAGCGTCTTCATCTGCTTGGAGGTGAGGTTCTGCGCCTCGTCGATGATGATGTAGCGCGACAGAAAGGTGCGCCCCCGCATGAAGTTGAGCGAGCGGATCTTGATGCGCTTCTGCAACAGATCGGCCGTGGCTGCGCGCCCCCAGTCGCCGCCCACCTCGGATTGCGTGAGCACCTCGAGGTTGTCCAGCAGCGCGCCCATCCAGGGCGTCATCTTCTCTTCCTCGGTGCCGGGCAGGAAGCCGATGTCCTCGCCCACCGGCACGGTGACCCGGGTCATGACAATCTCACGGTAACGCTTCATATCCATCGTCTGCGCGAGACCGGCAGCAAGCGCGAGCAGCGTCTTGCCGGTGCCGGCCTGCCCGAGCAGGGTCACGAAATCCACTTCCGGGTCCATCAGCAGATTGAGTGCGAAGTTCTGCTCGCGATTGCGCGCGACGATCCCCCAGACCGAGTGATTGGCGTTGCGGAAATCAGCCACCTGCTGCACGTCGGCGACGCTGCCACCGACACGCCGGACAATGGCCTCCAGACCGCCCTCCTCGTCCTGCCAGATGCACTGCTGCGGATACCAGTCTGCAGTGAGTGGCCCCTGCAGGCGGTAAAGCGTGCGCTCACCCTGCGTCCAGCACTGCATGTCGCGTCCGTGCGTCTCCCAGAAATCGGTGGGGAGCACCGCAGTGCCACTGTAGAGCAGCGCGACATCATCCAGCACCTTGTCGTTCTGGTAATCCTCCGCGTGCACTCCGACGGCGCGCGCCTTGATGCGCAGGTTGATGTCCTTGGACACCAGCACAACCTGACGCTCCGGCCGCAGACGCGAGAGCGCCAGCGCGGTACCGAGGATGTTGTTGTCGGGACGATTGCCAGGCAGGCCGCCAGGCAGGTCGTCCTGCATCTGCTGCGTCTGCAGGAACAGACGCCCCAGCGGTCGTTCATCATGGGCGTGGCCGTTCGCCTGACCGTTGCCATGCAGTGGCGATGGCAGTGGCAGGCCAGCCTCGATGACGGCGTGATCCGCGTCGTGGATGAGTTCATCGA
>DNIF01000033.1 GCA_003485715.1 Gammaproteobacteria bacterium | reverse complement strand
CACACAAAACGGCATAGAGCCCTCATTGGTCGTCATCGCGTCGATGACACGTAGACGCAGGTTGGCGGGGCGATTGGCCTCCAAAGCGCGGACCAGATCATGCAATCGATCCGAGCCGAGTTCATCCAGTACCCGCGAAAGGCGCGACTTCACCAGATATTCCTTACCGATGCCCAGGGTAATGCCACATGATCGCTGGAGAAACGCACAGAACTGCTGATAGGCGACCGCCTCGGACATCGCGTCGGGGGCAGGCGGGCAGGCAGGCAGAGGGCCTGCCACCGGGAGACTTCCGTGCTTCATGTAGGTGCCTCGTCCGGACCGCTCAGGGTTGTGTGCAGACGCACTCGGGTGGGCCGGTCAGGCATCTGCAGTTTCGGTAGCGGTCTCGGCCAGGCCGATACCCTGCAGGATCGCGCGCCCCAGTTCATCGGGCGCAAACTTGGCGAGCATGTTGTCCGCACCTACCCGTTTCACGGTCTGGCTGTTGAAGGTCCCAGACAGCGACGTGTGAAGCACCACCGTCAGCCCGCGCAGGCGGTCGTCCTCCTTGATCTTCTTGCACAGCGTGTAGCCGTCCATCTCCGGCATCTCGACGTCCGACAGCACCATGGAGATGTGATCCTGTACCCGTTGGCCCTCGGCGAGGTACTTCTGCAGGACTTCCAGCCCTTCCCGACCATTCGTGGCTTGAATGTACTTGAGGCCCAACTGGTCGAGCACCCGCTGGATCTGCTTGCGCGCCATCAGGGAGTCATCAACGAACAGGACATGTTTCTCCTGTGGCGGAATGGCGGTGGCCGCCATTGCATCGGAGAGGCCGGTCGCCTCGCCGATGACGTCACCCATCACCTTCTCGACATCGATGATCTCGACCAACTCGTTGTCGACGTTGGTGACTGCCGTCAGGTAGTTGTCATTGCCGATCCCCTTGGGTGGCGGTTTGATCTGTTCCCAGTTCATGTTGACGATGCGATCGACCCCACTCACGAGAAATCCCTGGATGCGTCGGTTGTACTCGGTGACGATCACGAAAAGCTCGGAGTCCAAATCCAGGGCCGGGCGACCAACAGCACGGGCCAGATCGAGGATCGGAATGGTCTGGTCGCGCATATGGGCGATGCCGCGCACCACCGGATGGGAGTGTGGCACCTGGGTAAGCGGGGGCCGCTTCAGCACCTCGCGAACCTTGAAGACGTTGATCCCGAAGCGCTGGCGGCCACCGAGCCGGAACATCAGCAGCTCCAGCCGGTTGCGGCCCACCAATTGGGTCATCCGATTGACCCCGTCCATTACGCTCATCGGCTCTCCCCTTCCCCGCTGCTGTACCTTCTCCGCGGGCTACCCCGGGAGTGCTCTTGGGCTATCGGCATTGGTGCGAGGCCCTTGAGTAATCAGGGTGACGGCGGCCCGGAGCAAGCCCCCCACGCAATCTGGCATTCCACTTGCTGTACTGGCTACGAATCCCCTTTCCGCGCCAGGAATCCGACCATGCCGATGCTCTCCCTCCGGGCCAGCCTTACGCTCGCCTGCCTGCTGGTCTCTTCGGCATTGCCCGTGGGTGCGGTGCCCTCGCAGGACCTCGAGGCAGTACGACTTGCCGTGCACGAACACGTCCAGGCATTGCTCGGTCCGACGGTCCAGATCGAGATCAACCGCCCGGACTCCCGTCTACGTCTCGCGGCGTGCCGCCAGACACTTGAAGTGTTTGAGCAAGGGCGGCCCATCACGGTCGGCACGAACACGCTGGGCGTGCGCTGCCCGGGGCAGGTCCCGTGGACCATCTATCTCTCCGCGCGAGTGAGTCAGCTCATCCCGGTACTGGTGGCCACGCGCCCTCTCTCACCTGGACACCTGATTACGGCCGAAGACCTCGCGCTGGTCTCTCAGGATCAGGGTCGGGTGCGCCAGAACACTCTGGCCGATCCATCCGCAGCCATCGGCCGTGTCGTGGCCCGGCCACTGACGGCCGGCATGCCTCTCACGGCCCAGCACATGACGGAGGCCACGAGTATCCGCCGCGGAGAGCAAGTGATCATCCGGGCTGGCAAGGGTGGCCTCGCAGTGGAGGCACCGGGCAAGGCGTTGGCCGACGGTGCACCCGGCAGCCGCATTCGCGTCGAGAACCTGCGCTCGCGCCGCGTGGTCGAGGGCAAGGTCGGTCCCGATCGCGTGATCGAGGTCTCAATGTAGGCATCGCCTGCTACGGTGGCCCGCCCTTCGGCCGACACCTCATTTGACGGATTGGACACAGCACCCGTGCTTTTCTGGCGGGTGACTCAAGTTGCATGGAAGCTGGTCGCTACCCTATATGCGTCGTCCCCGCGGGTGGCATCTGGCGACAGATGCCACACTGAAGGAGACGGTCGAAGCCTCGGGTGCATATCGCCACGGCCCGAGTCACCCGGCGGACTGAACGCCTATCGGCGCGGGTCCACGCATCCAGAGACGGGAGACAGCTCGAGATGGTTACAGAAGTGAAAGGGCCGACTGCTGCGGTGGTCAGCATCGAGGGTCGCAGCGGGCCTGGCCCGGTCCGCACGGCGGGCACGGCCGGCATCAGTACCACAAGCATCACCCGACCCCAGGTCAGCATCACCGGTGATGCCGCTACGATGGCTGCTCTCGAGCGGGCCGTGGCGGCTTCGCCGGAGGTCGATCCCAAGCGCGTCGAGGCAGTGCAGACCGCATTGGTCGATGGTAGCTACCAGGTGGATCCTCGACGCACTGCCGACCAGTTCCTGCGCCTGGAGAACTTGATGGCGGCGGCGACCACTCGAGGGGCGGCGGGTAATGACGACTGAGGCCTTGGCAGCACTCGACGCGCTCGCCGCGCGCTTCGAAGATTTGCTCTCCCGGGAAGAGCTCGCTTTGCGCGGCCCCGATGCCAAGGCTGTCGAGCAGATCGCCGGTGACAAGGCGCAGCTCGTGGCCGAGATCGAACGGCAGCTCGACGCGCTGAAGGCCCCGGCCTCCAGCGCTACCGAGCAAGGCGCAAGGGCACGTCTGCACGAGCGGCTATCGGCGTGTCAGCATCACAATCGCCTGAACGGTGCCCTCATCGAAGCGAACCGTAGCTTCAACAATCTTTTGCTGGGCTCCCTGCGTGGGCAGCACGGCGGGCGAGCGCAAGTTTACGGTCGCGGCGGCGGGATCACGGAAATCGGTGGCAGTGTATCCCTGGGACGCGCCTGAGCGCTCCCGGCCGCAGACAGCGCCCTCCCCCAGGATTCTTTTCTCCATGTCGAAAGTCAGGGTGCTCAAGCTGCGGCATGGCGGTCAGCACCCAGAGGCCGAAGAAACCATCTCCGATCACGAGGAGATCGCCACCCAACTCGCGCTACTCCTGGCCAGCCGCGCGACACTCGGCATCAGCATCGAGGAAGGCCAGGAGGTATACCTTTCACGCGCCCTCGAGATCGTTCCCGAGGATGGCTATCTCGTCCTCGATGAACTGGTGCCGTCCGAAGGCAACCAGCGTCTGCGCTCGGGCACACGCATCCTGGTCACGGCGCGCTCACGCGGCACTTTGCTGCGCTTCTACACCGAGGTGCAGGAGATCGCCTCTGAGCGCGGACTGGCGTATTACCGGCTGCGCTGGCCGCGTCTCATCGGCCTGCAACAGCGCCGGCGGCACTTCCGGGTGTTCGTGCCGATGAGCCAGAGTGTGCCGGTGCTGCTCGCGACGGACGACGACGTCCGCCTGCAGGGCGAACTGCGCGATCTCAGCGTCTCCGGTTTCAGCGCCCGCCTGCCCGAGCAATTGCCCATCCGCCTGGTGGCCGGTCAAGTGCTGCCATCCTGTCGCCTCGCCCTACCGGACCACGGTCAGGTCATCGTGCCCGTGGAGCTGCGTTATCTGGAGGCGCCGCGCGACCAGCGCCGCAGCGCCCGCATCGGCGGTCGCTTCCTGCGACTCTCCACCCAGACCGAGCGCCAACTGGAGAAGATGGTGCGCGCCATCGAGCGCGAGGCGCAGCGCCGCGGCCAGCGCGACCGGCCCACCTGAACGCAGAGTCAAGTCGGGCCCTTGGCAGGTCCCCGAGGTGGGCGCTATTCTCCACCCCCTTCGGTCGGGGGGTGTAGCTCAGCTGGGAGAGCGTCGCGTTCGCAATGCGAAGGTCAGGGGTTCGATCCCCCTCACCTCCACCACCATTTCGCAGGTCAGACCTCTCGCCTGGCTTTTTTTCCCGAATCGCGCGTGTGGGTAGGCCTCTGCGGCGCGGCCCGGTGCCCTGCGACGGTGTGACGCTCCAGCGTCTATCCCGTTTCCCCCGAACGGCCTCTCTAGCCAGATCAGGCTGAGCGTGCGCGGCTGCTTGCCAGCCAGCAGGCCCTTCACCACCGTCGGCGACAGAAGCGTCAGCCGCAACAGTTCTCTGACCGTCGTCGGGTACAGGCCCTCGCGCCGCGCAATCTCGCTGCGGCTGGCCACCCGCCCTTCGTCGAGCAGACGCTGTCAGTGAAAAGCGCGCGACAAAG
>DNIF01000010.1 GCA_003485715.1 Gammaproteobacteria bacterium | reverse complement strand
GGCTCGAACACGGTCGTGTGCCTCTGGGGAGAAAGCACTCGATACGGCGGACGCAAGAACGGCTACCACGGTGGCCTGTCACCCCAGGAGGTGACGGTGCCGCTCGCCGTGATGGTGCCCGTGGGGCTCAACCTGCCCGGATGGACGCCCGCACCACCTGCTCAGCCCGAGTGGTGGGAGTTGCCGCCGATCCCGAAATCGAAAGAAGCCAAGCCCGCGGTCGCACGACCCGTGCGACCCGCTGGCCGCAAGCCGACCGCGCAGGTGGGTCAGCCTCAGCTCTTCGAGGAGTCCGAGTTGCTGCCCGCACCGGCGCCGGCAGCTTCAGACTGGATCAGCGCCTTGCTGAGCGGAACGATCTACGCGTCGCAAAGGCAGCTGGCTGCACGGGTTGCGCTGCCAGACGAGAAGATGCGAGCGCTGCTGACCGCGCTCTCCGAGCGCGGCGGCAAGCTCTCGCGCGCTGCGCTGGCCCAGCGGCTCTCACTGCCGGAGATCCGCTTGGGCGGCATGCTCAGCGCGGTCAGGCGGATGTTGAACGTGGACCAGGCCCCAGTACTGATCATCGATGAGGCGGCAGGTACCGTGGAGTTGAACATTGCGCTGCTGCACCAGCAGTTCCGCGTCGGCGGCCCAGGGGGTCAACGATGATCAGCGCCGCACGGCGGGAAGACATCGTCGGTGCCCTGCGTCGCGGCACCGTGCCGAGCAGCGGCCTGGACGCGCTTGCAGTGGGTATCGAATCGTTCGCGCCCACCCTCGACGAGGAGCTCGCCGCGGTCGCCGCCGGCCGCGGCGGATTCAAGGCCGTACGCGGCGAGTACGGCACCGGCAAGACCTTCTTCGGGCGTTGGCTGCAGGAGCGGGCGCGCGCCCGCGGCTTTGCGGCCACGGAAGTCCAGATCAACGAGACCGAAACGCCGCTGCATCGCCTGGAGACGGTCTACCGCCGACTCGTCGAACACCTGGGCACGGCAGACACCGCCGGCGGGGCCTTCCGCGGTGTCGTCGATGGCTGGTTCTATGCCCTGGAGCAGGACGTTCTGGCCGACGCGTCGGTTGATCCCAACGACGCCGAGGAACTGCTGTCGCGCACCGATGCACTGATGGAGGCGCGCATAGCCGCCATCAGCAAGACTGCCCCCGCGTTCTCCGCCGTGCTGCGCACCTACCGGCGCGCTCTGGCGGCCGGGGATGGCATGTTGGCGGATGGTCTCATCAGCTGGCTGGCGGGGCAGCCGAACGTGGCAGCCAGCGTCAAGCGCGCAGCGGGCATCAAGGGTGAACTCGATCATTTCGGCGCCACGAACTTCCTGGTGGGCCTGCTCACCATCCTGCGCGACAGCGGTTACTCCGGTCTGGTCATGGTGTTGGACGAGGTGGAAACGCTGCAGCGCATGCGCACCGACACCCGCGAGAAGGGCCTGAACGCGCTCAGGCAATGGATCGATGAGATCGATGCGGGGCGGTATCCCGGCCTCTACCTGGTCGTCACGGGGACACCGGCGTTCTTCGATGGCCCGCAGGGCGTGCAGCGCCTCGCGCCGCTGGCCCAACGTCTGCACGTCGACTTCGGCACCGACCGTCGCTTCGACAACCCCCGAGCGGTCCAGATTCGCCTGGCGCCCTTCGATCATACGGCCCTGCTGGCCGTGGGACGACGCGTCCGAGACATCTACGCCGAAGGCCGCCCCCACGAGCAGCGCCTTCGCCGTATCGTGGACGACAACCACCTCGACACGCTGGCCCGCGCTGTGGCCGGCGGCCTGGGCGGCAAGATCGGCGTGGCGCCGCGGTTGTTCCTGAAGAAACTCGTCGCCGACATTCTGGATCGTGTCGATCTGCACGAGGACTTCGATCCACGCCGGCACTACACCTTGACGTTGGCCGAGAGCGAGATGTCGGTGGTCGAACGGGCGGCCGCAAGCGCCACTTCGGTGGACGACATCGAGCTGCCGTGAGCGAATTCGAGCAACTGCACCCTTCCCTGCAGTACCACGTCGTCAACACGCTGGGCTGGAGCACGCTGCGCCCGACGCAGCTGGCGGCGATCGCGCCGATCCACGCGGGAACTCATTGCCTGCTGCTCGCGCCGACCGCCGGCGGCAAGACGGAGGCGGCGGCGATCCCGATACTGTCGAGGATGCTTGTCGAGGCCTGGCCAGGGACGAGCGTTCTCTATGTCTGCCCGATCAAGGCACTGCTGAACAACCTGGAGCCCAGGCTCTCGCATTACGCCGGCCTGGTGGGACGCCGCGTCGAGGTCTGGCACGGGGACATCTCTCAGTCGCGCAAGAACCGGGCGCTCAAGGATGCGCCGGACATCCTGCTTACCACGCCCGAGTCTGTCGAGGCCATGCTGATCTCGGCCAGGGTCGATCGGCCTGCATGGTTCGGTAACCTGCAGGCGGTGATCGTCGACGAGCTGCACGCGTTCGCCGGCGATGACCGTGGCTGGCACCTGCGATCGGTGCTGCACCGGCTGGACCAGTATTTGGAGCGACCGCTTCAACGCATCGGCCTGTCAGCAACGGTGAGCAACCCGAGCGAGCTGCTGGCCTGGCTGGCACCCATCGGGGGCAGAAGCGTCGTCGGCAGTGCGAGCGTCAGCACCGACGCCGACGTGACCATCGACCAAGTCGGCTCGCTCGAACACGCCGCAACCGTGATTGCGAGGCTGCACCGCGGTGAGAAGCGGCTGGTCTTCTGTGACTCTCGCAGCAGCGCGGAGCAACTGAGCAGCATGTTGCGGGCCCATGCGATCCGGACTTTCGTCAGCCATGCCTCGCTCAGCTTGTCCGAACGACAGCAGGCGGAGGCGGCATTCTCCGAGGAGCGGGACTGCGTTATCGTCGCCACGTCGACGTTGGAGCTCGGCATCGACGTGGGCGACCTCGATCGCGTGGTCCAGATCGACTCGCCATCGAGCGTCTCGTCGTTTCTCCAGCGAATGGGCCGCACGGGCCGGCGGACCGGTGGCCGTCGCAACTGCCTCTTCCTGACGACGAACGACAACGCCTTCCTCCTGGCCCTTGGCGTGACGCAGAAGTGGTCCGAGGCTTGGGTCGAGGCGGCTGTGCCGCCTGCAGAGCCATGGCACATCGTCGCGCAACAGGCGTTGGTTCTGAGCCTCGAGCGAGGCGAACTCCCGACGTGGGAGTTGGTCGCCCTGCTCCACGGGTCGTTCCCCGAACTGCACATCGGGGACATTGAAGTGCTCGTCGAGCACCTGGTGGGACAGCAGTTCCTGGATCGCTCCGAGGGCGTGGTGCGGGTGGGTCCTCAGACCGAGAGCGACTACGCGCGCGGCCACTACCGCGATCTGCTTGCGTCCTTCAGCGGCTCCCAACTACTGACCGGCCGGCACGGTGCCGCCGAAGTCGGCTACATCGACCCGACGGTGTTGACCGGCGAGCGCCATGAACGTCTGCTCTTGCTGGCTGGCAGAAGCTGGCGCGTCACCGACGTCGACTGGTCGAAGCGGATCGTGTGGCTGGAGCCGGCAGCCGGCGGAGGCAAAGCGCGCTGGATGGGCGGCGCACGCAGTCTGGCCCGCGAGGTGTGTCAGGGCATCCGCACGGTGCTCGCGAACGGCGCCTCGCCCACCGTCACTTTGTCTCGGCGCGCGCAGGCGGCGTTGCAGGCACTGACCGATGAGATCCCGGTGTCCTCGGGCACGCATTTCGTGACGTCTCGATCGGCCGGCGCGCCAATGCAAACCTGGACATTCGCCGGCACGCGAGCGAACCGCACCCTGGCCCGCCAAGCGTCGACCGGCGCCGCAAAGGTTCGCTTCGATGCGTTGAGCGTGCAGGCACCTATTGCGGCCCTGCCGGCCACGCTGCCTGAACGCATCGACCTGACGGGAGACGAGATCGCGGCCTTCCACGAGTCCATCAAGTTCGCCGACTGCGTGCCGCGAGAGCTGTTATCTCGGACGATCGTAGCGAGGAGTTTTGAGATGACCAGCGGAGACGGTCGACGATGAGTGGAAGCTGCATACCCTCTTCGCTTTGCCCGCGACAACCGTAGGCGACCGCTCAGGGAATAGACGAAAGAACAATGGATCAGACGACCCACCCTCGCCGGAGCGGCTCCTACACCGCCAACCTGCTCGGAAACATCAGGAGCCACCTCGCGGTTCCTCGTCGTTTCGTGTGG
>DNIF01000041.1 GCA_003485715.1 Gammaproteobacteria bacterium | reverse complement strand
GAAGGCCGCCTGTTCGTCGACTACCTCTCGCCGCTGAAGCGCAACCGGATCAAGCGCAAGCTCGAGAAGGCCCAGCGCGCGGCCCTGTGAGCGGTCGCCTGCGACTCGCCTTTGCCGGTACCCCCGCCTTCGCGGCCATTTGCCTCGAGGCCATGGTGGCGGCGAATTGGCCGCCGGTAGTGGTCTATGCCCAGCCTGACCGCCCGGTCGGGCGCGGGCGCAAGCTGCAACCCGGGGCCGTCAAACTGACCGCCCTGAGTCACGGTCTGCCGCTCGAGCAACCCGAGCGGCTGTCGGGAGCGGAGGGTCTGGCATCGCTTTGCGCCCATGCCGTGGATCTGCTGGTGGTCGTGGCCTATGGGCAGATCCTGTCGGACGCGATCCTGCGCACCCCCCGGCTCGGCGCCATCAACGTGCACGCCTCGCTGCTGCCCCGCTGGCGCGGTGCCGCCCCCATCGAGCGGGCAATCCTGGCCGGTGATGCAGAGACCGGCGTCTGCGTGATGCAGGTGCAGACACGGCTGGATGCCGGACCGGTCTTCAGTCTGCTTCGCTGCCCCATCCGTGCCGACACCACGGCCGCCGATCTGCACGACGAGCTCGCGCGACTGGGTGCGACCGCCCTGCTCGAGACCCTCGAAGCCCTCGCTGCGGGCACCGCGCACGCCACGGTTCAGGACGAGGCGGGCGTCACCTACGCCGAGAAGCTCTGCAAGGCGGAGGCGCGCATCGACTGGCAGCGGCCCGCCGCCGACATCGACCGCCAGATCCGAGCCTTCAATCCGCGCCTGGTGGCCCACGCGCAGGTGGGCACGCAGGAACTCCGCATCTGGCGGGCGCGACCCGCCACGGATACCGAAACCCTGCCCCCCGGGGAATGCCGGGTCGTGGGCAATCGACTGCTGGTCGGTACCGCCACCTGCCCGTTGGAACTCCTCGAGATCCAGGCGCCCGGGCGACGTGCGCTGACGGTCACAGAGTTCCTGCGTGGACACCCCGGGCTTGCCGCCGACGGTGTGCCCGCATGACGGCTGTCGCCGTAACGGCCTTCCCGGCCCCGGCACTCGCCCGGGCAGCCGCTGCGCGCGTGGTGGCTGCCGTGCTCTTCGAGCGGCGTTCCCTGGCGACGGCGCTACCCCGCGAGCTTGCGCAACTGCACGCGGCCCAGAGCCGTGCCGCCGCCCAGGACCTCGCCTACAACACCCTGCGCTTCGCCCAGCGCACGCGTCTGCTGCTGCCCCGGCTGCTGGAGCGGCCACTGAAGCGCCGTGACGGGCTGCTGGAGGCCCTGTTGTTGGTCGGCCTGACTCAATTACTTGAACTCGGAACGCCCGCCCATGCGGCCGTCGCCAGTACCGTCGAGGCCGCGGGCCTCATCGAACGGGACTGGGCCCGTGGCCTGTGCAACGCGGTGCTGCGGCGCGCCGACCGCGAGCGGGCAGCCCTGCAGCAGTCGCTCCTGCTCGACCCGGTGGCGCGTCACGCGCATCCGGGCTGGTTCATCGACGCCCTCGAGACCGCCTGGGGCGCAGACGCAGCCGACCGCATCCTCGCCGCCGGTAACCGGCCGCCGCCGATGACGCTGAGGGTGAACCAGCGCCTCGCTACCCGTGAGCGCGTCGCCGCCGAACTCGCGGAGGCCGGCTTTGCCACCAGCCCCTGCCGCTGGGCCGACGCCGGCCTGCGTCTCGTGGAGCCGGTGGATATCGCCGCCCTGCCCGGCTTCGCCGATGGCCGGATCTCCGTCCAGGACGAGGCCGCGCAACTCGCAGCCGTGCTGCTCGATCCGCGTCCAGGGCAGCGGGTGTTGGACGCCTGCGCCGCCCCGGGCGGCAAGACTGCCCAGATCGCCGAGCGCGAAGCGGCGCTCGCGCAACTGGTAGCCGTGGAGGTGGACCCGCGCCGTACCCGTCTCATCGACGACACGCTCCGCCGCCTGCGGCTACCGGCAAGCGTTGTCACCGCCGACGCAGCCGCTGTCGCCAGCTGGTGGGATGGCCGGCCGTTCGACCGCATCCTCCTCGATGCCCCCTGCTCCGGCACGGGCGTCATTCGCCGCCACCCCGATATCAAGCATCTGCGCGAGCCGGCGGACATCCCGCGCCTGGCGGAGCAACAGGCACGCCTGCTGGACGCCCTCTGGCCGCTCCTCGCCCCCGGTGGCCAGCTGGTCTTCGTGACCTGTTCGGTCCTGCCTGCCGAGGGCGACGCCGTCGTGGCCGATTTCCTCTCCCGGCAGGCAGCCGCACGCGTCCTGCCCGTTGCGGCGGATTGGGGCCTCCCCACCCGCCACGGCCGGCAACTCCTGCCGGGGAACCCGGACGACACCGATGGCTTTTTCCATGCCTGTCTGGCTCATGCCTGACATGAATCGCCCCCGACCATCATCCCGGTACAACCCGATCCGGCCGGCTGGCGCAGGCGGGGCTGCCGTCGCTACCCCGCGCGTCACCCACACCAGGACACGGCGAGCTTCCCGGTCTGCTGGCAGCTTGCGGTGGCTGCTGCTCGCCACGCTGATGCTTCTCGCACTACCCGGCATTGCCCCAAGGGCGGCCCAGCGTGAGGCCATCTCGGTGGCACGGGTCGAGACCCATTTGCACGACGGCGTCTGGCACGTCGATGCCGACCTGCATACCGCCCTTGGGCCCCGCGCTGTGGAGGCCCTCGGCCACGGCGTGCCGCTGACGCTCAGCCTCACCGTCAGGCTTGAGCCACAGCCCCGCTGGTACTGGCCCTGGACGGAGCCCGTCGCAGCGGTGGAGGAGGTCTTCCGCATCCATCAGCACGCCCTGTCGGGCCAGTTCATCGTGCATCGGCTCGCCAGCGGACGCCGCGAGATCCACCGCGACCTGGAGAGCGCGGTCAGCGGCATCGGGGCGGTGCGGGAACTGCCGCTGGTACCCGCCGCAGCCCTGGAACCCGGCCGGCGCTATCGTGCCCGCCTGCGCCTTGCCCTGGACATCGAGGCCCTGCCAGCCCCCATGCGTCCGCTGGCCTGGCTGACCTGGGGCCGCCGCCTCGACTCGCACTGGCACCGCTGGGAACTCGGGGCGTGACCACACGCAAAAACAGGGCGGCGCTGGCCATCGGTCTGGTGGCGTTCGTGTGCCTTGGTGCCCTGACGTTGATGGGGCTCGCCACCCAGGCCAACGAACGCTTCGGGCGGCTCTACACCGTGCTGCTGGTGCTGAACGGCATCGGCCTCACCACGCTGCTCCTGCTCATCGCCGGCAAGCTCATGCAGTTGCGGCGCCAGCTCCGACTGGGGGAACCGGGTTCACGCCTGTCCCTGCGCATGATCCGGCTGTTCAGCCTGCTGTCGATCCTGCCCGTGCTGGTGGTGTACGCCTTCTCCCTGGCCTTCCTCACCCGCGGTATCGACAGCTGGTTCGACGTCGACACCGAGGGGGCACTCGACAGTGCCATCGAGCTGTCGCGCACAGCGCTCGATCTGCGCATGCGCGAGGTGCTGCGGCAGACCGAACGCGTCGCCACCGAGCTTGCCGACCTCGCCGAGCCGATGATGGCCATCGATCTCTCGCAGTTGCGAAACACCGCAACGCGCGTCGAAAACAACCCGAGCCCCGCGCTGGAACTCGACCACTACCGACGCACCACGGAGGCGGAAGAACTGCTGCTGGTCACTGCCAGTGGCCGTATCGACGCCTTCTCCTCCGCCACCTCCACCCTGGTGCCGAAGGCGCCAAGCGAGGCGCAGGTGCAACAGGCGCTCCAGGGCAGGGGGCATGTCTCGCTGGATCCGCTGGGCGATCAGGGCGAGCTGTACGTGCGCGCGCTGGTGCCAGTCCCCGCCACCCCAGGCGCCCAGGAACGGCGGGTGCTGCAGTCGCTGCACGCCGTGCCTCCGCGTCTCGACCAGTTGGCCGAGGATGTGCAGCAAGCCTTCGCGCGTAACGCGGAACTCACCTTCCTGCGCGATCAACTGCGTCTGTCTTTCACCATGACCCTCACCCTGGTGCTGCTGTTCAGCGTGCTCGCTGCGCTGTGGGCGGCCTTCTACTCGGCACGTCAGATCTCAGAGCCGGTACGCGACCTCGCCGAGGGTACGCGCGCGGTAGCCGCGGGCGACTACTCCACGACCCTGCCGGTGGCGACGCGGGACGACATCGGCTTTCTGGTCGAGTCTTTCAACGAGATGACCCGCAGGCTGGCGGGTGCCCGCGACGAGGCGCGCCGCAGCCGCGCGGCGGTCGAGCAGGAGCGGGCCTATCTCAAGGTCCTGCTGGGACGGCTCTCCTCCGGCGTGGTCAGTCTCGACCCGCGTGGGCGCGTAC
>DNIF01000118.1 GCA_003485715.1 Gammaproteobacteria bacterium | reverse complement strand
CATCTTCGTCGGCAACGCGGGGATGTTCCAGCAGGTCATCGTGCCGCTGCCACGGGTCCGCAGCATCTTCTTCGACATGCCCGTGCATCTGGACCCGCTGACCCTCCCTGAAGTGAAGGCCGTGATGGAGCGCCGCTACACACTGCTGGCCGTGCCGAACAAGGCCTGGATCAAGCCGGTCGACGACATCGTCGTGGAGAGTCTCTACCAGACCTTCTCCGGCAAGATCCGCTATGTGATGAATGCCATCACCTCGCTGGTGAGCCATCTGCCGGACAGCTACGCCCGCACGCTGTCGCTGGAGGAGGCCAGGACGCTGCTGCAAGGGATTGCCCGCAGTCAGGTGCGCAGCCTGCTGCATGGTGCTGAAGAGGCCGTGTTCCTGGAGGCCGCCGCGTTGGGGCGATTCACGAACACCCAGCTTGCCACCCGGACCGGCAAGAGCAAGCAGCAGATCCAGAAGTACCTGAAGAGCTGGCTTGCACTCAACATCGTGGCGCATCGCGAGCGCGAGGGACGCCAACAGTTCTACGAGACCGACCCTCGCTTCGCGGTGCTCAGGAGCGACGTGGCATGAGCCGCCACAATACAACGCGCTGGTGCAGCGCTGGCCGGAGATCGCGCGGCTGGCGCAAGACTCGCCGGCCGCCGCAGTCGGAAATGGGGGTTTGACAGGAGTACGGCAATACGGGCATCCACCCTCCCATGAAAGTCACCATTGAAGTCCCCGACGATCTGTACCGCAAGGTCAAGGCCAAGAGCGCGCTGCTCGGCAAGCCGGTCCGCGAGGTCACGGTCGAGCTCTATCGGAGGTGGATCGAGGGGCCCGAAGCCGCGCCTGCGCCAGCAGGCACCGACTGGCTGGACGAGTTCCGCAAGCTGCAGGTCCCCGCGGACGGGGCCGGGCCGACCGCGCGCGACATCCTTGAGGCGGGGCGCAAGCGCCTCGAGCGCGGGGGGCAGTGACGAGCTCACCACCGGGGCGGTGGTGGCCGACGGGGGCAAGGGCATCTTGCGAAGGCGCCCGCCTTTCGTTCTTGTCAAAGCCTGCCTAGCATATGAGCCAATTCTGGCCCCATACGAAAGGCAGCCATCTGAATGGCAAGCGGCGGCGAGGCTTCGAGCAGGGCAGGACGCGACGTCACCCAGCCCACGAGCTACCGGGCGTTCATGCCGGCCCCCTTGCCGCCACCGCCCGCACTGGCACTGGGCGGCGAGCTGCAGAGCCCTGCATTTCACCGACGCCCAGCTCTTCAAACGCACCTTGCCACGCGACGTGGACGAGGTGATCAACTACGTGCGCGCCATGAACCACGGCCCGGCAGCGACTTGCCGAGCTGTCGGTGTCGGTACGCCTGATGCGTGAGATCCACACCGAGCTGATGCGCCGCTCTGGGGGATCTGGAGGCCTTCCTGCTGACCGAGTGCTGCAAGTGACTACAGACAACCAGCAACTACCGCCGCGACCTGCTGGTGCCGAGCTTCTTTTCCATCTCGCCCCACCGGCCACCCGCTTTCGGATCTGCGGCAGTGGCCACCATGCGATCCGGTACGCCGAGCAAAAGGAGGGTCATACCGTGCACCCGCAGTCGATCAGCCAGCACTGGCAACTGAGCGCCGACTGCGCGAGGTTGTGGCCACGTCCCAGGCCATAGCAGATGGAGGCGACCCAACTCAACTGGATTGCGAACTTCATATGGGGCATCGCCGATGATGTCCTGCGTGACTTGTACGTGCGTGGCAAGTACCGCGACGTCATCCTGCCGATGACGGTGCTTCGCCGCCTCGATGCGGTACTGGAGCGCACCAAGCAGAACGTGCTCGAAATGAAGGCCACGCTCGACAATGCCGGGATCGCCAACCAGGACCAGCCGCTGCGCCAGGCTGCCGGCCAGGCCTTCTACAACACATCCCGGTTCACACTGCGCGACCTCAGGGCCCGCGCCAGCCAGCAACAGCTCAAAGCGGACTTCGAGGCCTACCTCGATGGCTTCTCGCCGAACGTGCAGGACATCCTCGAGAACTTCGAATTCCGTAACCAGATCCCGCGGCTGTCGAAGGCCGACGCACTCGGCACGTTGATCGAGAAGTTCCTCACACCGGAAATCAACTTGAGCCCCAACCCGGTGCTGAACGGTGACGGCTCGGCCAAGCACCCCGGCCTCGACAACCACGGCATGGGCACGGTGTTCGAGGAACTGGTCCGTCGCTTCAACGAAGAGAACAACGAAGAAGCTGGCGAACACTGGACGCCTCGCGATGCCGTGAAGCTGATGGCGAAGCTGCTCTTTCTACCCATCGCCGATGAGATCGAGTCCGGCACCTACCTGCTCTACGACGCCGCCTGCGGCACGGGCGGCATGCTGACCGTCGCCGAGGAAACGCTGCAGGAGCTTGCCAGCCAACACGGCAAGCAGGTGGCCACGCATCTTTTCGGCCAGGAGATCAATGCCGAGACCTACGCCATCTGCAAGGCAGACTTGCTGCTCAAGGGCGAGGGCGATGCCGCGGACAACATCATCGGCGGCCCGGAGCACTCCACGATCGCGAACGACGCCTTCCCGTCGCGCGAGTTCGACTTCATGCTCAGCAACCCGCCCTACGGCAAGAGCTGGAAGAGCGATCTCGAGCGCATGGGCGGCAAGGGCGGCATCAAGGATCCGCGCTTCATCATCGAACACGCCGGTGACCCTGAATACTCGCTCATCACTCGCTCGAGCGACGGCCAGATGCTTTTCCTCGCCAACATGCTGAGCAAGATGAAGCGGAACACCAAGCTCGGCAGCCGCATCGCCGAGGTGCACAACGGCTCGTCGCTTTTCACCGGCGACGCCGGGCAGGGCGAGAGCAATATCCGCCGCTGGATCATCGAAAACGACTGGCTGGAGGCCATCGTCGCACTGCCGCTCAACCTGTTCTACAACACCGGCATCGCCACCTACGTCTGGGTGCTCAGCAACCGCAAGCCGGCGCACCGCCAAGGGAAGGTACAGCTCATCGATGCCACGCAGTGGTTCAAGCCGCTGCGCAAGAACCTCGGCAAGAAGAACTGCGAGCTATCCGAGGAGGACATCGCCCGCATCTGCGACACCTTCCTGAGGTTCGAGGGAACTGCGCAGTCGAAGATCTTCCCGAACGACGCCTTCGGCTACTTGAAACTGACCGTGGAGCGCCCGCTACGCCTGCAAGGCATCGACCCCGAGCGAGCGTACACGCCAAAGGAGATCAAGGCACTGAAGGAGAGCGGCCAGCGCGCCGACGACGCACCGCCCGTGATCTGCAGGATCCACAAGAAGGGCACCACCGCCGACCCTCTGCGCGGCCTGTACGAGGCCACCATCGGCGGCAACCCCGCCGTGGTCGAGTACGAGCCCGACCCGGATCTCCGCGACACCGAGCAGGTGCCGCTGCTGGAGCAAGGCGGCATCGAAGCCTTCCTGGAGCGCGAGGTGCTGCCCCACGCCCCCGACGCCTGGTACGTGCCCGAGAGCGTCAAGACCGGCTACGAGATCAGCTTCACCCGCTACTTCTACCAGCCGCAGCCGCTGCGCACCCTGGAGGAGATCCGCGCCGACATCCTGGCACTGGAGAAGGAGACCGAGGGGTTGCTGGGCGAGATCATCGGTACGGAGCGGACGTGAGCCAGCCAAACCATGGGGAAGGCCCCGCTGACTCAGCTTCTCAGTGGGCGCGAGCGAGATCAATGCCACGCGAAGTCGATGCCGTGACGCTTCAGCCGGAGCACTATCCAGCGGCCAGCTACGCGCTGCGTCAACAATAGTCAGGAGGCATGCCGTGCCGGAACGACAGGATCTGCTCGAGTCGATCGCCCTGACCACTGCTGATTACCGTGCGGGGGATCTGCCAACGCCCACCGCCCAGCATGTCGATCGCTGGGTGTGCCAGTTCGGCGCGGAGGTTCAGCTTCCTCTGCTTCGGGAACTCGACCACGTGATCAGGCAGACGTACTTCTCGCGCGCGAAGGTCAAATGTTACTTCGGGAGGCAGATCACGCTTGCGGAGATCAGCGGTAACGACCCTTGCGACTATTGGAGCAGCACGAACTTCCTGAACATCCAGCAGCACGGACATAGCCAGGCTGAGATCCTGAAACTTTTCGGCGAAGCCCTCAGAACGCTTTGCGGGCTCGACATAAACCAGTGTGGCGCCGACGGCGGCGACTTCATCTACCTCGACGATGTGCTGTTCACAGGCAGGCGCATATTCACGGACCTGTCGGCCTGGCTTGCCGACGCCGCACCCAATCAAGGGAAGGTCCTCGTGCTCGTTCTTGCCGCTCATCGGCTTGGCGAGTGGCAAATCGCACAGCGCCTGCAGGACTGCGCCATTGCGGCAGGCAAGAACATCGAGTTCGACTTCTGGGCGGTGTTGCGCATCGAGAACCGCATGATCTACCGCGCTGCGTCTGAAGTGCTGTGGCCCGCTGCGATCCCGGGTGACGCGGCGTTGCAGGCCTACATGGCCGAAGAACAGCAATTCCCGTTCGCGCCGCGCCCGCCTGGCGGAAGACTGGAACACCCGATCTTTTCGTCGGAGGGCGGCCGCCAACTGCTCGAGCGCGAACTCCTGTTGGCAGGGATGCGGATCCGCTCCTTCTGCCAGACCCCGAGCAGGGCCTTGCGCCCGCTGGGCTTCAGTCCCTTCGGCCTGGGGTTTGGTTCGTTGATCGTCACGTATCGCAATTGCCCGAACAACGTACCACTGGCCCTCTGGTGGGGCGACCCGGAGGCGGGACCAAACCACCCGTTCTCCAAGTGGTATCCGCTCTTGCCACGGATCACTTACGAGCAGCACCTGGGCCCCAATGACCTGGAATTCTGAGCCACATGCGCGCGTGCCGACGCGGAAATACAAACGCGCGACCAGTGTCGTCTTCCTGAAGACGGACGCACCGTTCGGCGGCCTGTCCAACATGGCGGGCGGCTACCCGCTGCGCGTGCTGGGCACCCGCATCAACACATCGGAAGCGCTCTATCAGGCCTGCCGCTTCCCGCATCTGCCGGACGTTCAGCAGATCATCATCGGCCAGGCGAGCCCGATGACGGCCAAGATGAAGAGCAAGCCGCATCGCAAGAATTCGCGCCCCGATTGGGATCGCGTGCGCGTCAAGGTGATGCGTTGGTGCCTGCGGGTCAAGCTGGTGCAGAACTGGGCGAAGTTCAGCGAGCTTCTGCTGCGCACGGACGATAAACCGATCGTCGAGGAATCCCGCAGAGACGACTTCTGGGGGGCGAAGCCTGTGGATGAGCAGACGCTCGTCGGCATGAACGTGCTGGGGCGCCTGCTGATGGAGCTGCGGGAGGCTGTAAAGGAGCAAGGGGAGGCCGAGTTCCTGACGGTGGGGCCGCTGGACCTTCCCGAGTTTCTGCTCTTTGGCCAGCCGATTGAGGCGGTGAGCCGGAGCGGCCTGCCGGCACGGGCTGCCCATGCGCTGCCCACCGCAAGGCCCGACGAGCGTCGGCCTAGTCAGACGCAGCCGGAGCAAGCGTCATTGTTCGATGCCCCTGTCGCAACGGAAGCGCCTGCGCCCGTATACCCAGCGCAGGCGACCCCCGCAAGCGCTTCGGCTGGCGACCTCAAGCCTTATCCCGAAATGAAGGACTCGGGCGTGCCGTGGCTAGGGGAGGTGCCGGCGCATTGGCAGCTACTGCCTGCGCTCGCCGTGTATAGACCACGACAGGTCAGGAACACTGGCCTGGTCGAGAAGGCCGTGCTGTCGTTGAGCTTCGGGCGAATCATCGTCAAAGCACCCGAGAAATTGCGCGGCTTGGTGCCCGAGTCATTCGAGACCTACCAGATCGTCGAACCGGGCAACATCATCGTTCGCACCACAGACCTGCAGAACGATCAAACGAGTCTACGGATTGGGCATGCGCACCATCGCGGCATCATCACCGCCGCGTACATGTGCCTGGAGACGAAGCCAATCGTGCTGAATGAGTTCGGCTATCAGTATTTGAACGCCTATGACCTGCTGAAGATCATCTACGGGTTCGGCTCCGGGCTAAGGCAGAACCTCGATTTCAGCGACATCAAGCGCATGCCCGTGCTGGTGCCGCCAAGTGACGAACAAGCCACCATCGTCCGCTTCCTCGACCACGCGGACCGGCGGATTAGGCGGTACATCCGCGCCAAGCACAAGCTGATCAAGCTGCTGGACGAGCAGAAGCAGGCCATCATCCACCGCGCCGTCACCCGCGGCCTCGACCCCGACGTCCGCCTCAAGCCCTCCGGCGTGGAGTGGCTGGGAGATGTGCCGAGTCATTGGGATGAATTGCTGCTCGGCCGCTGCTTGGATCGCATCCAGCAAGGCTGGAGTCCTGTGGCGGCTGAAGGCGCTCTCGGGAACGACCAGTGGGCGGTACTGAGCCTCTCGTCAGTCAAGAGAGGAATCTTTGATCCGGCTGCGATTAAGCCGATTCCGACCACCGCAAAGGTGCCCAAAGGAATCGAAGTCAGAGACGGCGATCTGCTGCTGACTCGATCGAATACACGCGACCTGGTGGGGGATGTCTGTGTTGCGTCCGGAGTGCGGCACAAGACGGTGCTCTGTGATCTGATTTACCGATTGACACCTGATCTGCGACGTTTCGACGCCCGCTTCCTAATGTTCCAGCTACTCAGTCGAATCGGCAGAGTGCAGATTGAAAGGGATGCTCGTGGATCAAGCGGCACGATGCCGAAGATCGCCCAGCGCCATATCCGGTCTTGGAAAGTCTTGGCGCCGTCACTTCAAGAGCAGCGCGTAATAGTCAGAGCGATCGAAGGGCAGTCGAGCCTGGCCGATGAAGCGGTGGCGCGAGCACGGTGGGAGATTGATCTACTCCGCGAATACCGCACCCGCCTGATCGCCGACGTGGTCACCGGCAAGCTCGACGTGCGCGAGGCGGCGGCGTGGTTGCCGGAGGAAGCGGATGAACCCGAGCCGCTCGACGAAGCCCAGGTCGAGGGCGGCGCGGAAGAGTCCGATACCGACGGCGTGCCCGAGGAGGCCGCGACGTGACTGCCTCCGACACCATGAAGCATCGGCGCGAGGAGCCCACGATGACCGCCGGGCGCGCCGCTCTTGTGGCGCTGATGCACCGCTATCTCGGCGGGCTGCTCGATCCGTTCGTCACGCTGCTGGAAGTGCACAAGCTGATGTACTTCCTGCAGGAGGCGGGCGAGCCGCTCAAGCTGCGCTACCAAGCCGCGCCGTACGGTCCCTATGCCGAGAACCTGCGCCACGTGCTGCATGCGATCGAAGGGCACCTGATCGTGGGTTACGACGACGGCGGCGATACCCCGAGCAAACCATTGACGCTGGTGCCCGGGGCGGTGGCGGAGGCGGAGGCATTCATCGCCGAGCACCAGGAGACGCGCGAGCGCTTCGACCGCGTGGCCGCCCTGGTGGAGGGTTTCGAGTCGCCGTTCGGTCTGGAGCTGCTGTCCACCGTGCATTGGGTCATGCGCCATGAACCGGCGCACACGCTGCCCGAGGTGGTCGCACGCACCTACGCCTGGGGCGATCGCAAGCGGCAGTTCACGCCACGGCAGATCGGCATCGCGGCCGATGTGCTGGCGAAGAAGGGTTGGGTCGCGCCGTTGGCGGGCCAGGCTTCGGCGTGAGCATCACCGAGGCCCCTGAGCTTCATCTCGATCGGTTGATGCCGAGTCGGGAGCGCAGTTCGGGTCGAGATACCGAGCTCGGCCACCATGGCCGCAAGAAAGTCCCCCGAATCTCGTGGGTTACGGCTTTGCTAGAGGTGAGTCCGATCCCTCCGCCTAACAATGGTTTTAGCAAAGAATCGAGCAAAGCCCCGATCCGGAGGCGACTCCGATGACCACCGACACTTCCGAGCGCGGTCTCGAACGCCTGATCTGCACGGCGCTGACCGGTGCACCCTGCGATCCGGGCGTGCCGGCCAACATGGTGCAGCAGCGGCCGGCGACCTACGCCGCCGGCTGGACCTGCGGTGCCGCAGAGGACTACGACCGCGATTACTGTGTGGATCTCGCGCAGC
The DNA here is from genome assembly GCA_003485715.1 of Gammaproteobacteria bacterium. Lineage (GTDB taxonomy): Bacteria > Pseudomonadota > Gammaproteobacteria > UBA7966 > UBA7966 > UBA7966. The sequence goes on along the minus strand of DNIF01000118.1, from coordinate 4,400 downwards.
TCTCGGCCTTCCTCCTCGAGACGCAGCCGGAAGCGTGGGGGGCGCTCGATCTCGGACACGACGGGCCGACACGGCGCAAGTTCCTGGCGCGGCTGCAGGGCGAGGTGAGCAAGCGCGGCACCATCGACCTGCTGCGCCACGGGCTCAAGCATGGGCCGCACCACATCGACCTCTTCTACGGTACGCCCTCGCCGGGCAACGCCAAGGCGGCCGAGCGCTACGCGGCCAACCGCTTCAGCGTGACCCGGCAACTGCGCTACAGCCGCGACGAGACGCGGCGTGCGCTCGATCTTGCGCTGTTCATCAACGGCCTGCCGATCGCGACCTTCGAGCTGAAGAACAACCTGACCAAACAGACGGTGGAAGACGCCGTGCAGCAGTATCAACGCGACCGCGATCCGCGCGAGAAGCTCTTCGAGTTCGGCCGCTGCGTGGTGCACTTTGCGCTGGACGACCAGGAGGTACGCTTCTGCACGCACCTGAAGGGCAAGGGCTCGTGGTTCCTTCCATTCAACCAGGGCTGGAACGACGGCGCGGGCAATCCGCCGAACCCAAACGGGCTCAAGACCGACTTCCTGTGGAAGCGCGTGCTCACCCGCGCGGGCCTGACCGACATCCTCGAGAACTACGCGCAGATCGTCGAGATCAAGGACGAGAAGACCGGCAGGAAGAAGGCGCTGCAGATCTGGCCGCGCTTCCACCAGCTCGACGTGGTGCGCCGGCTGCTCGCCGACGCACAGGCGAACAGCGCGGGCCGGCGCTATCTGATCCAGCACTCGGCGGGCAGCGGCAAGTCGAACTCGATTGCCTGGCTTGCGCACCAGCTCATCGGCCTCGCGAGGGACGAAGCGACGGTCTTTGACTCGATCATCGTCGTCACCGACCGGCGCATCCTCGACCAGCAGATCCGCGACACGATCAAGCAGTTCGCGCAGGTGGGTGCCACGGTGGGGCATGCCGAACACTCGGGCGACTTGCGGAGGTTCATCGCCGAGGGCAAGAAGATCATCATCTCCACGGTGCAGAAGTTTCCGTTCATCCTCGACGAGATCGGCGCCGAGCACCGCGGGCGCAGATTTGCCATCGTGATCGACGAGGCGCATTCGAGCCAGGGCGGGCGCACCTCGGCGGCCGTGTCGATGGCGCTTTCCGCGGCAGGCACCGAGGACGACGACGAGACACTGGAAGACCGGATCAACCGGCTGATGGAGGCGCGGAAGCTGCTGCCCAATGCCAGCTATTTCGCCTTCACCGCCACGCCGAAGAACAAGACGCTGGAGATCTTCGGCGAGCCTGACCCGCAGCCTGATGGCACGGTGAAGCACCGGCCGTTCCACAGCTATACGATGAAACAGGCGATCCAGGAGGGCTTCATCCTGGACGTGCTCAAGCACTTCACACCGATCGTCAGTTACTACAAGCTCGTCAAGAAAGTCGAGGGGGATCCGGAGTTCGACACCAAGCGGGCCTCGAGAAAGCTGCGCCGCTACGTGGAGAGCCATGATCACGCCATCCGGCTCAAGGCCGAGATCATCGTGGACCACTTCCACGAGCAAGTGCTGGCCCTGAACAAGATCGGCGGCGAGGCGCGCGCTATGGTGGTGACCAGCGGCATCGAGCGCGCACTCCAGTATTTCCACGCCATCCGCGACTACCTCGCCGAGCGCAAGAGCCGGCACCAGGCGATCGTCGCGTTCTCCGGCGAGCATGAGTACGGCGGAGCGAAGGTCACGGAGGCGTCACTCAACGGTTTTCCATCGAGCCAGATTGCCGACAGGATCCAGCAGGACCCTTACCGCTTCCTGATCTGCGCCGACAAGTTCCAGACCGGCTACGACGAGCCGCTGTTGCACACGATGTATGTGGACAAGCAGCTCTCGGGCATCAAGGCGGTGCAGACGCTGTCGCGCCTGAACCGCGCGCATCCGAAGAAGCACGATGTGTTCGTGCTCGACTTCATGAACGACGCCGACGCGATCGAACTGGCCTTTGCCGACTACTACCGCACGACGATCCTCGCCGAGGAGACCGACCCGAACAAGCTGCACGATCTGAAGGCGGCGCTTGACGGATCCCAGGTGTACGGAGCCGCACAGGTCGACGAGTTCGTGGCGCTTTACCTAAGTGGTTCGGACCGCGACAAGCTAGACCCGATCCTCGATGCCTGCGTCGCCGACTACCGCGCACGGCTGGACGAAGATGGTCAGGTGGATTTCAAAGGCAAGGCCAAGGCGTTTCTGCGCACCTACGGCTTCCTGTCGTCGATCCTGCCGTACGCCAAGGCTGAATGGGAGAAGCTCTCGATCCTCCTGAGCTTTCTTGTGCCCAAGCTGCCTGCGCCGATCGAGGAGGACCTGGCGAAGGGCATCCTTGACGCGATCGACATGGACAGCTACCGAGTCGAGAAACAGGCAACAGCCCGGATCCTGCTGGTAGACACGGATGCGGAGATAGGGCCAGTTCCCTCTATGGGCGGTGGCCGCAAGCCTGAACCCGAGCTGGATCGCCTTTCGAACATCCTCAAGGCGTTCAACGATCAGTTTGGCAACATCCCGTGGGCAGACGCAGACCGCGTGCACAAGCTGATAACTGAGGACATTCCGCAGCGCGTTGCGGCTGACACGGCCTACCGGAACGCGCGGGAGAACTCCGATAAACAGAACGCACGCATCGAGCACGACAAGGCGTTGACGCGAGTGATGACTGCCGTGCTGAACGACGACACCGAATTGTTCAAGCAGTTCATGGATAACGAGTCGTTCCGGAAGTGGATGACGGATACGGTGTTCGGGATCACGTATGAGGAGAGACGCGCGGTCTGAGCCTTCATCGGTCACGAAGCCAGAGCATTGGTCGATGGTGGTTTATGGAACCGTATCTCGCCACCGCCAGCCCCCAAGCCCACCTACTTCCCGATACAGAATCGCCCGAAGATCTCGCCGAGCAGGGTCTCGACATCGGCATGGCGGCCGAACAGGCGATCGAAGGCCGTTGCCGCCTGACGCAGCGCTTCTGCTGCAAGCTCCGGCCCCGAGCCAGCGGCGCTGAGGGCGGCCGCCTCGGCCAGGCGTTCCTCGATCTCCGCCAGCGCGCTGGCGTGGCGTGCCTGCATCAGGCCAATGGCGCCCTGATCGAGCTGGGCGGCCTGGGCGTGCAGGCAGGCTTCGAGTGCTGCCATGCCGGTGCCGTGCAGCGCCGAGATTGCCAGCGGGACATCGGCTGCGTGCGGTGGTGAACTCTGGTCGCTCCGTGCTGCCGGCGCGGGGGTAGTCGTGCAGGGCTCCGCTGGCACCGCGAGCAGATCGGCCTTGTTCTGCACCTCGATGAGCAGCACATCTTGCGGGCGCGCGGCGCGCAGTTCTTGCAGCAGGGTCGCTGCCTCTGCCGCCACGTCGGGTGCGGATACGAACAGCCACACATCGGCCGTTTCCAGCGCTGCGCGTGCCCGCCGTACTCCTTCGGCCTCCAGGGCCGAGGCGGTGTCGCGCAGGCCCGCCGTGTCGCAGAGCGTGAGGCAGAGGCCCGCGAGGGTGAGTTCTGCCTCCAGAGCGTCGCGCGTGGTGCCGGCCTCGGGGCTCACCATGGCGCGATCGGCGCCGAGCAGCCGGTTGTAGAGCAGTGATTTGCCCGCATTCGGCGGGCCCACGATCACGACCCTGAGACCGCGCCGTGCGTGCCGGCCACGTCGGGCCGCCTCGGCCAGGGCGCAGACGTCGGCCTGCAGGCGCGCGAGTCCGGGGCAGGATTCCGTGCGCGCTGCGTCTTCCGGGAGATCCTCGGGGAAATCGATGCGGGCCTCGACCTCGGCCCGCAGGCTCGCCAGCCGCGTCTCCAGTGCCTGCAACTGTGCGCTTGCCTCGCCGCCCATTGCACGCAGTGCCAGCCGCGCCGCGCCGCGCGAGCCGGCGGCGATGAGATCGGCCACGGCCTCGGCCTGGAGCAGATCCATGCGTCCGTTCAGCCAGGCCCGCTCGGTGAACTCGCCAGGGCGTGCCGGACGGGCACCGGCGGTGAGGGCCGCTTCGTGCAGCAGTGCGAGAACCACCGGCGATCCGTGCGTCTGCAACTCGAGGATGTCTTCGCCCGTGTAGGAGTGGGGCGCGGGCATCCAGAGCAGCAGGCCCTCGTCCACGGCCTGGCCCTCGCCATCGCGAAACTGCCTGAGCACCGCGCGGCGCGCGGGCGGCAGGCCGCCTGCGAGCCGCTCTGCCAGCAGACGCACCGCCGCAGCCTGACCCGAGATCCGCAGCACACCCACCGCCGCCTGGCCGGGGGCCGTGGCGATGGCGGCGATGGTGTCGGTCTCCAGTGTCAGGGGCAGCGGCCTCAGGTCTTCGCGGGCGCGGCTTCGGCCTCGATGCCGCGCGTGATCAGCCACTGCTGAGCGATCGACAGCACGT
>DNIF01000106.1 GCA_003485715.1 Gammaproteobacteria bacterium | reverse complement strand
TGCTACCGCGGGATGTCTCGCTCCGCACACGCATCACCCGCCGCATCGCGCTGAACGTCCCGCTCGCCGCCGCCGCGATGGACACCGTCACCGAGGCGCGGCTCGCGATCGCCCTCGCCCAGCAGGGCGGCATCGGCATCCTGCACAAGAACCTCTCCATCGAGGCGCAGGCGCGCGAGGCCAGCCGGGTCAAGAAGTTCGAGAGCGGTGTCATCAAGGACCCGATCTGCGTCGGGCCGCAGACCAGCATCCGTGAGGTGCTCGCGCTCACCCGCGCCCGCGGGATCTCGGGCGTGCCGGTGGTGGACGGGGAATCCCTGGTCGGCATCGTGACCAGTCGTGACCTGCGCTTCGAGACCCGCTTCGATGCCCCAGTCACCTCGATCATGACCCCGCGCGAGCGACTGGTGACGGTGCCCGAGGAGGCGACGCGCGACCAGGTGGTTGCCTTGCTGCACCAGCACCGCATCGAAAAGGTGCTGGTCGTGAATGAGGAATTCGCCCTGCGCGGCCTCATCACCGTGAAGGACATCCAGAAGGCGGTCGAGCACCCGCTCGCCTGCAAGGACGCCGACGAGCGTCTCCGGGTGGGGGCCGCGGTCGGCACGGGCCCGGGCAATCAGGATCGGGTGGCCGCACTGGTGGCGGCGGGCGTCGATATCATCGTCGTCGATACCGCGCACGGCCACTCCCAGGGTGTGCTCGACATGGTCCGCTGGGTGAAGACCCACTACCCGGATACCGACGTCATCGGCGGCAACATCGCCACGGCCGAGGCCGCTGCGGCGCTGCTCGCAGCCGGTGCCGATGCCGTGAAGGTGGGGATCGGCCCGGGCTCCATCTGTACCACCCGCGTGGTCACCGGCGTTGGCGTGCCGCAGGTGACGGCCATCGCGAACGTGGCCGAGGCCCTTGCGGGCACCGACGTCCCGCTCATCGCGGATGGCGGCATCCGCTATTCGGGTGACCTCGCCAAGGCCATCGCCGCCGGTGCCCACTGCGTGATGGTGGGTGGCCTGTTTGCGGGCACGGAGGAGGCACCCGGGGAGGTCGAGCTCTATCAAGGGCGTTCCTACAAGAGCTATCGCGGCATGGGGTCACTCGGTGCCATGGCCCAGCATCATGGTTCGTCGGATCGCTACTTCCAGGAGCCCGGCGCCATCGAGAAACTGGTCCCCGAGGGCATCGAAGGGCGGGTGCCCTACAAGGGCGCACTCGATGCCATCGTGCTGCAACTCATCGGCGGGCTGCGCGCCGCGATGGGCTACACCGGTTGCCACACGCTGGATGAATTCCGCACTCGTCCACGTTTCGTGAAGGTCTCGGCGGCAGGCATGCGCGAGAGCCACGTACACGACGTCACCATCACCAAGGAAGCGCCGAACTACCGCGTCGAGTGAGCACCGACCGGCGCCCTGTCGCCGGTGTACCGAGGCGTAGCGCGCAGTGTCCACTTCCCCCACTCTGCTCGTGCCCGAGGGCCGCATCGCCGTGACCGAACGCCAGCGCATCCTGATCCTCGACTTCGGCTCGCAGTACGCCCAACTCATCGCACGGCGCGTGCGCGAGCTTGGGGTCTACTCCGAACTCATTGCCTTCGATGCACCCGATCCGGGTGCCTGCAGCGGCATCATCCTTTCCGGTGGGCCGGAATCCGTGGCCAGCGCGCGTACCGTGCGGGCACCGGCGTGGGTGTTCGAGCGGGGCGTGCCCGTGCTCGGGATCTGCTATGGCATGCAGACCCTCGCCGAACAACTCGGCGGTACCGTGGTACCGGCCGCTGCGCGCGAGTTCGGTTACGCCGAGGTGCGCGCGCGCGGACATTCGCGCCTGCTGGAAGGCATCGAGGATCGCAGCAACCCCGAGGGGCACGGCCTGCTCGATGTGTGGATGTCGCATGGCGATCAGGTGAGCACCCTGCCTGCGGGCTTCAAGGTGATCGCGTCCACCGCCACCTGCCCGGTGGCCGGCATGGCGGATGAAGCGCGCGGCATCTATGCCCTGCAATTCCATCCCGAGGTCACGCACACGCCGCAGGGCCTGCGCATCCTCGAACGCTTCGTGCGTGACCTCTGCGGCTGCCGGCCGGAATGGACGCCGCGCAACCTGGTCACGGAACTGGTTGAACGCGTGCGGGCGCAGGTCGGCACTGACGCCGTGCTGCTGGCCCTCTCCGGCGGCGTGGATTCGGCCGTACTGGCCGCACTGGTCGCACGCGCGGTGGGTGACCAGCTCAGCTGTGTGTTCGTGGACACGGGCCTCTTGCGCGCCGGCGAGGCGGATCAGGTCATGCAGACGCTGACTACCCATATGGGAGTACGGATCTGCCGCGTGGACGCCAGCGATCGCTTCCTCGCTGCCCTGCACGGGATCTCCGATCCGGAGGCCAAGCGCAAGGCCATCGGGCGCGAGTTCATCCACGTCTTCGAGGCCGAATCCGCCCGCAGCGAGGGCGTGCGCTGGCTCGCACAGGGGACGATCTACCCCGATGTCATCGAATCCGCCGGGGCCGCCTCGGGCAAGGCGCACGTGATCAAGAGTCACCACAACGTGGGCGGCCTGCCGGAGCACATGCGACTGGCGCTGCTGGAACCGCTGCGGGAGCTGTTCAAGGACGAGGTGCGCAAGCTCGGCCTCGAACTTGGCCTGCCCGCCGAACTGGTCTATCGCCACCCCTTCCCCGGCCCCGGCCTCGCCGTGCGCATGCCCGGGGAAGTGAACCGCGCAGGCCTCGAACTACTGCGCGCCGCCGACGCGATCTTCATCGCCGCCCTGCGCGCGGCAGGCCTCTACGATCGCGTGAGCCAGGCCTTCGCCGTGCTGCTGCCGGTCAACTCGGTGGGTGTCACCGGCGATGCCCGCAACTACGGCCCCGTCATCGCCCTGCGCGCGGTCGAGACCACCGACTTCATGACCGCCCACTGGTCGCGCCTGCCATGGGAATTCCTCGACGACGTGGCCCGCCGCATCATGAACGAGGTGCCCGGAGTATCGCGGGTGGTCTACGACATCTCCGGCAAGCCACCGGCGACGATCGAGTGGGAGTGACGGAACGTCCTTCGGAGACCATCGCCAGCTATCGAAAAATCGTCGTAACGTGTTGCTCTAGAAGGAAATACGTCGCGGCAGCTATCGATGGCTATCGCCGGCCAGCAGAAAAAGTTGGCGGTAGAGCTGACGGTAAAAATCGAGGTCGGATTAAGACGCTCTCGTTCACTATTCAGACTTTTACCGTCTTTGACGGTAAAAGCCTTCTCGGGAATGCTTGTTTTATGCGGCTTTCCGGGCATCAGCAGGTCTCCAGGTCCTTGACGGTAAAACCTGACGGTAAAGCCGTCACAAGCCGGAGGAAACCTCGATGCTTACTGACGCAGCACTACGAAATCTGAAGCCTAAGTCCAAGATTTATAAGGCTTCTGACCGGGACGGAATGTACGTGACGGTATCGCCTGGCGGCACTGTCACCTTCCGCTACGACTACCGCCTCAACGGACGCCGCGAGACGCTGACGCTCGGGCGCTACGGCCCCGGTGGCATCTCGCTGGCGATGGCGCGCGAACTGCTCTTGGACGCGCGCAAAGCCGTTCTCAAGGGCGTATCGCCCGCGCTGGAGAAGCAGCGCGAGAAACGCCGGGTGGTCGCCATCAAGACCTTTGGCACGGCGATGGACATCTGGCTGGCCAATGCCAGGTTGGCCGACAGTACCCGGGCCATGCGCAAGCACATCATCGACCGGGACATCCTGCCGGTCTTCCAGAACCGCCTGCTGACCGAAATCCAGGCCGAGGACCTGCGGGCCTTGTGCAACAAGGTCAAGGAGCGCGGGGCGCCGGCTACGGCGGTCCAGATGCGGGACATCGTGAAGCAGGTCTACGTCTACGCGATCGCCCACGGTGAGAAGGTGGACAACCCCGCCGACAGCGTGGGCGCGGCCTCGATTGCCACGTTCGTGCCGAAGGATCGCGCCTTGTCGCCGCTGGAAATCCGACTGTTTGTGCAACAGATGGAGTCGGTGGCGACCTATCCGACTATCAAGCTGGCGCTGCGCTTGATCCTGCTGACGCTGGTGCGCAAGAGCGAACTGATCCAGGCCACCTGGGATGAGGTCGATTTCGAGAGCAAGACCTGGACGATACCGAAGCAGCGGATGAAGGGGCGTAACCCGCACGTGGTCTATCTGTCGCGCCAGGCGCTCGACATCTTCGTGACGCTGCACGCCTGCGCGGCTGGCTCAAGGTTCGTCTTTCCCTCTCGTTACGACGCCGAGCGGTTCATGTCCAATGCGACCTTGAATCGGGTCACGCAGCTTATCGCGGAGGCGGCAAAGACCAAGGGGCTGCCGCTGACCCCGTTCACCGTCCACGACCTGCGCCGTACCGGCTCGACGCTGTTGAACGAAATCGGCTTCAACCGCGACTGGATCGAGAAGTGCTTGGCGCACGAGGACGGCCGTTCCTCGCGCTCGGTCTACAACAAGGCTGAGTACGCCGAGCAGCGGCGTCACATGCTGCAAGAATGGGCCAACCTGGTCGATGCCTGGGGCGGCGGGCAGACCTACGTGCCAACGCTGTTGCCGAAGAACGTAGTCGTGCCGGCATTGAGCGCGGTGGCCTGATCGGATGAGAGGCCGCTGCGCGGCCTCATTCCTCACTTGAACCCGCCCGAACAGGGCGGTTTTTTCGTAAGTGGACATCCGGCTTCGAGACGCTACCGCGACGAGCTTGCTTGCGCTGCTCGATCCACGCTTCTACTTCGGCCAAGTCCCATACGACACAGCGCGGCGTCAGGTTGAAGCGGCGCGGGAACTCGCCGCGCCGCTCCATTTCCTAGATCGTCGTTTCAGCCAAGGGGACGATCAGCCGCAGTTCCTGGCGGCGGATGGTGCGCCGAAAGGGAAGGGGGCTGCGCTTCGGGAACTGCGGCAACTCCTCGTAGGCTTCCGTGCCCGGCAACGGAAGCGCGTCGGATGTTTGTGATAGCTGCTCCACCTCGGACTCCATGAGTACGCTGCATGGAGACATGGTGAAGTTCAGTACCTATCGGGACAACTTGCTGCGGCGTAGAAGGGCGAGTCAGGTGCGGGTTACGCCTTTGCCGCCCCTGTTGGCCGTGGGGCAGTCACTTTCCGGCTGGCGTGCACGGCCAGCACGTTCTGCACGAAGCGTATGCCTGTTGTCCGTGCACTGAATGCGGAAATCAGATACTGGCAAAAGAACACGGCCGCCGAAATCAGAATGCGTGTCGGATCAATGCCGATGAAGTACATGGCAATAGGCAGCACAGGCACCAGCAACAGCGACATTGCCGCGATGTCGCGGAACAGCAGATAGTTCTTGTGGCTGTCAGCGACCGAGGGGTCCGAATCGACCTGTTTGTACAGGCCGTACCACTTGGTGTTCTGTTCGCGCGGCTCTACGGGAAACGCTCCGACGTTCTTCTTCAATTTCGTCAGGTCAATGCGGTGATCCGCTGGCGCGTACACGGAGAACGCGCGCGATCCAGGAAGCGGGAACTTGAGGCGCCAGAACACCAACATGGCTTTGTGGTCAGCCGAGATCAGTGACGACAGGATCAAGACCGGAATCGGCAGCAGGACAGTGAGGCTGGTTCGGACGGCCGCGATGGCGGTCGGCGTCAAGTCTTGGATCGCCGTGTGGAAGGCGAGTACCAGGAGGATTAGGACATCGAGGACGAGCGTCGCTACGAGCCACGCAAGATTGCGACCCTTCAACGTCTTGCTGCTGTAGTCTTTGGTGTCTCTCATCCGTTGTTCTCGGTGTAGATGTCGAAGTTGCCAAATTCATCGACGACGAATTGAATCCACCCATCACGCCGCGTCGTCAGTACATGCCGCTGCTTGCCTGTTGTCCTGACCGAAACGCCGTTCGGCCAATGATCGACCACGCGCTGGCGGTACGTCTGCGTCATGCGCTGCGTGTCGTGAACGATCGCCTTGTCGGACATCACGATGGCGCGAGGATGGATGTAGTTGAACAGCGCCTCACAATAGCCGTTTTCGCGTCCGTGATGAGAGGCCACGAGTACGGCCGTCCCGGCCAACTCAGCACGAAAGTCCGGCTGCTCCAGCAGCGCGAGCCAGCCGGCCTCCTCAAGATCGCCAGGGAACAGAATCTTGAAGGTTCCGAACTTGAAGAACGCGACCAGGCTTAGATTGTTCGTGTCGTAGAAGCGTGGCGTCGAGTTCAAGAATGTCTTTATCGTGATGCCCCCCATGCTCTGATCGAATGGGGCATCGACCGGATAGACATAGCTGGCGTGAAGATCCAAGTATCGCTGGATGTCGTCGGTCAACTCGCCGCTGACTTCCTTGATGATCTTCATCACTTCTGGCGATACGCTGCGGTTGCGAACGAAGGTGGAGACCGCGATTCCCTCACGCCACAGGTTGTTCAGATCGCTGATGTGATCGAGGTCTGCGTTGGTGACGAACAAGTAGTCCAGCACGCTCCGCTTCAAGTAGTGCCGGATATAGGTGCTCGGTTTCCAGCCCGTGTCTTGGTTGTGACCGAAGTCGACCATGGCGAGCCGGCCTTCGATACCCAGGACCGAGCGATGCGTGAGCATGGCACATGCGCCATGCTGCACATCCCATATTTTTAGAATCATCTGTCCGGGCACGTCACTTCGCCTCGCCCTGAAGGACTTGAAGATCGTGCTCGCCGACGATGAGCTGGATGGCCGGCAGGCCGTCGTCGGACATCCCCAGCGCCAACTGAATGAGTTGCACCAGATCGTGCCCGCTGGGCGAGGCGGAGTGACCGGGAGGATGGCTATGCCATTCGCCGATGTAGCTGACCATGCCAGCGGTGCGCACGCTGGCATCCTTCACCGCTTCGGCCAGGCCGGCGATGCCGCGCTCGAAGGAATCTCGACTGGCTTTGCTGTCGGGCGGCGCTGGCAGGCCGGCAACGATCACCACAGCTTTGATGTTGAAGTCGTAGTAGCCGAGCAGCACGCCGCCGGTCTCGTTGGGGAAACCCTGGCGGCGCAGCTCCCGTAATTGTTGTTCGACGCCATCGTCGATTAACACGTCGAGGTCGTCGAACGGGATACGCTTCTCCGGCAGAACGGAGACATCATGCACGGTGATGGCGCCGCTCGCGGGGGCTCGTTGCCACGCGCGTATGAGGGCGTCCTTGTTGGTCGTCGCGGCCTGAACTTGTTCGGCCAGTGTGCTTGCCTGGCCCAGGATGCGCGAATACGGCATTACCGCTGAGATGTCGCGGCAACTCGCGCCGCTCCAGAAAGTGTTGGCGTGACCGCTGAGGTGCGTTCTGCCCCAGTCCTCCTGAATCAAGGCACGGTAATACTGGGCTTCGAGCGTGCGCAGGCGGTGCGTGCGTCCGGTATCCTCTGCAAGCAGCACTGCTGCGTTGCCGTCGGGTGTGATGAACACCGAGCAATGGCGCGGCAGTGTATCGACCCCGCTTGCTGCACGCGGATATTCGAGCGTTGTCGAAGCATCGACGACAAGACTCGCTGCGGCGAGCGCGTGCGCGACCGATTCCTGCGAAAGATCGGTGGCATCGGCGACGATTGGAACGACTTCGGTCGCGCCCTCTGTCGCAGCAGCATGCAAGCCAGCGACCACCGTCGCTTTTGTCTCTCCGATGTGTTGTGTGTAGGCGGCGTGCCTGGAGAGGTTATGAGGCTTGATGTGATCCTTGTCGATGACCGTCCAGCGTCCCCAACCGCTACGGCCCCACAGATTGAGCAATGCGCTGCCGAGCGATCCGGCACCGATCAAGACGGACTTCGGACCTTCGTCGAAGATGCCAGACTGGCGCCTCGCGGCCGCCGCATCGTTCTGCACCAGCACGTCCATCGGCAAAACGGGCTGGTTTTGCCACACCGTCGAGGACTGCTGATTCATCACGTCCTTGAAGTAACGCCCATGATGTATCAGCAGCGCGCCAGCGGCGACGCCGAGTTCAAGTGCGCCGATCGGCACGAGGAACGCCCGGTGCGTGATGCCGTCGGGTTCCGCGTCGGCACTCCGTTGGAGTGGGACATGCAGCAAGATGACCGTGGCCTTGTCATCGGCCGATGCGGCAGCACCGGATTCGCCAACGCCGTCTTGCAGCTTTGCTCGCAGCGGCGTGATGAGATCGACATTGCGCTGCGCCAGCAGGTCCGCCAACTGCCCGAGGGTGGCGGGATCACGCTCGACGAAGCCGTGCACGATGGACGGCAGCGTCAACTCGATATGGGCAAAGGTCTTTGCCTGCGGCGCACCTTTCGAGATCGGTTGCAGAAAGCAGGTGAATCCTTGATCGGGGCGTTCTTCCTGCCGCAGCACCATGAAGCGTAGCGCCGGGATCTTGCGCAGTTCGGACAGATTCCACGGCAGGACCAGTTCGTACTTGCTGGCGAAGAATAGGTGCTCAACCGGCTGGTCAGCCGGGTGCAGCTCGCCACGAGCACTCTTTTCCAGCCACCACTGGATGCGGCGCAGGAACGCCGCAGGTGTCCAAGTGCGCAACACGGCAGCAGGTGGATCGAAGTACAGGCACAAACTGGCCGGCGCACCGTGTACGCCCTGATTCTGGTGCATCAAAATCGGGAAGTCCTGACGCAGCGCCAGGACTTCGATCAGCCGCTTGGGGTCGTTGGGGACGCATAGCGCCAAGCGTTCCCGGTAGCGGATGCCGACTTGATTCTTCGGTGGGATACCGTCGCACTCGACTTCTACGATCAGACATTCGAGTGTTGCCGCGTCATCTGCGGGATGCCGCAGAAGTCGGATCAACGAGTAGTCGTGTTGTCGCTGGACGGCATCGAGCAACGCGCGCGCACGCGGAATTGTCAGTGCGTCGGCGTTTCCGACCTCTGTGACATTTGCCAGTTTGTGGTGCGCATCGGTCATCAGCCAGCTCGCGGGGGCCTCGATGCCAAGATGGCCGACGCGCCGATGGTTGCCGAACGCTTCCAAGTCACGCCACCGCTGCCGATCTCGAAGATGATCGGCTCGGGCTTGTTGGCGTTCGGCTCCTCCATCGTGACCAGGAACTTGCGCCCGCCGACTTCCTTCAAGTAGCGCTCATACGCCTTGCGGGCCTGGATGTGCGGCGGTTGGATCTGCTCATACGAGTCCTTGACATCCGGGATCGGCTTGCTGCAACTGACGATGTAGGCATCGGATTTGCCCATCAGCAGCAGGTCCTTCACCAGCGGCGTGGGGACCGTTTCGTCCTTGCCCTTGTCCTCATTCAATGCGCGATAGCTGCAATGATGCGGGATGTTGAACAGGTCCCACGCCAGGCGATCCTCGTTCTTGTGGTAGCGCGTCGTGCTAACGATGTCTTCCAGATCGCCGTATTCCGCGTCGCCGACCTCCAGATAGTCGTAGGTAGAGCCGTCGGCATTGAAGCGCACGTTGAACACCAACGCGGCGCTGTTGCGGATGATGTCGCCGTCGTCGCAGTGCTTGATGAACGGGGAGTGGCAGAAGAACTCGACGCCATCCTTCGTCAGCGTGAAGCCGGGCACGATCGTGCCGGCGTCGATAAAGAGGTGATCGCGCGCGGATGCCGATTCGCCGCGAGCTTTCAGCAGCGGGTCCAGCCAATCGGCCAATGCCTGCGGCTTCGAGAAGACGAGGATGTCCTTGCCCTCCAGCAGACGGTGCCGTGCCTCTTGGCGAAGCAGGACGTATTCCTCGGTCTGATGATCGTTGTCCGCTTCTTCAAGCAGCATCGCCGCCGGCACCCACAACTCTCGAATCTTGATTCGACCGTCGCCGTGGTACTTCTTCGCATGCTGCAACTCGAAGAACTCGGTGCTGCCTTGGATGTGATCGAGGTCTGCGTGCGTGAATGCGACGACATCGAAGTAGTCGCGGTTGGCGGCCTTCAAGTCTTCCTTCAGTCGAGCCTTAAGGTCGATTTCCGGTGTGTCGGCGTCTTCCGCCTTATCCCGGTGGCAGAAGTCGAACAGAACGCGACGCCCCTTCGACAGGACGATTTGGGTCGTGTCGCCGTTACCGACCGGATAGAAGATGACCTGATGTACGTCTGCCACAGCACTTCCCCCTTTGATTGGGATGGGTGGCAGGTTGTTGGAATTAGCACTCTGCCGCCGAGAGTGCTAACACTATATCCGGGGTATAGAGAAGCGTCAACACACTAGACCGAAGTTCCGCCGTTCTCGCA
>DNIF01000252.1 GCA_003485715.1 Gammaproteobacteria bacterium | reverse complement strand
TCGAGGTGGAGGACGCGCACAATGACGCGCGCTTTCGTGACAACCCGCTGGTCACCGGGTCCCCCCATATCCGCTTCTACGCCGGTGCACCGCTGGTGGTCGGCGACGGGCTTCGCATCGGAACACTCTGCACCATCGACACCACGCCTCGGCGTCTGGAAGCATGGCAACGGAGCACGCTCGTCGCGCTGGGACGCCTGACCGTCGCTGCGCTGAGGCATCGCCGCCGCAACCTGGAGGATGCCCTGCAGGCGCGGAGTTGGCTCGAGCGCGAACTCGAGGCCAGCAACACCGAACTCAATGGCATCCTCGACCAGATGCCAATCGAGGTCAGCCACGTCGATCGCAATCTTTCTGTGCGCTACATGAACCGCCCGCTCATGCGCACCCAGGGCGAGGGTGCGCAGCGCCTGATCGGCGCCCCGCTCGAGCGCCTGATCGGTACCCCTACGGCCAAGGCGGAGGCACCACACCACGTGGCCGTATTGGCGGGCGAGGCGCAGAGGTATGAGCGCAAGCTCTACCTGCCGAATGGGCAACAGCGTCATCTGACAGTCCACCTGGTTCCTGACCGACGCGGCGGGGAAGTCGCTGGCTTCTACAGCTTCGATGTGGACGAAACTGCCCAGATAAAGGCAGAGCGCCAGATCGCACGCGCAGCGCAGCGCTTTCAGCGCCTGTATGAGCGCTCCCCGGCCCTGCTGTGCGCGGTGGGCGCGGATGGTCGAGTGATGAACGCCAGTCAGCGTCTGCTGGATTGGCTGGGATTCAGCCGGGACCAGATGCTGGGCCGCCGCTGGCAGGATTTCCTGCGACCGTCGGGCGGCACGGGCAGCAGTGCCGTCGAGGACATCACCGGCCATACGCTGGAGCGCAGCCCGTTTCTGGCGCGATCAGCCAATGGAGGTCTGCTGAATGTCGAAGTCAGCTCAGCCCAGGAGTACGACGAGAACGACCGCCCTCACGTACTGCTGGTACTGACCGATGTGACTGACCGGGATCGCTTCGCCCGCGAACTCGCGGCCCAGAGTGAGCGCCTCGAAGTCACACTCACCTGCATCGCCGATGCCGTCATCACCACCGACTTGCGCGGCTGCATCGTGTTTGCCAATCAGGCGGCAGAGACGTGGCTGGGACTTGATTCAGGGCAGATCAGCGGCTTGCGCGCAAGTCAGTTGCTCCGCCTTGCCCCCGCCGACGAGCCGACGGAAACCTGGTGTCTGGATACCGCATTGAAGTCCTGCCTGCGCATGGGCAGGGAACATACGGAGTCCGGTCTGGCGCTCATGTCTCCCAATTGCCGGGACACGCGCACCGTACGGCTGGCGATCGCCCCGATGCGCCGCCCCGGAGGCGATCCAATCGGCTGTGTGATGGTGCTCAGCGACATGAGCGAACAGCATCGACTCACTCGCGAACTGGCCTATCGCGCGAGCCACGATTCCCTGACTGGACTGCTCAACCGGGGGGCTTTCGAGCAATGTCTGGCTGCCGTATTGGCCGAGCGGGTCGTTGCCGCGCGAGAGCACGTAATGCTCTATGTAGACCTGGATCAGTTCAAGGTGGTCAACGATCTGAGCGGCCACAGCGTGGGTGATCGCCTGTTGGTGGAGGTTGCAGCGGCGTTCCGGCGCTGGTTGCGCGTCGGCGATATTGCTGCCCGTCTGGGCGGGGACGAGTTCGGCGTTGTGCTTCGCAACTGTGGCCGCGACATGGCCCATGCGCTGGCCGAATCACTTTGCCAGCAGTTGAACGACCTCCGCTTTGCACAGGATGGGCGTCGTTTCCGTATCGGCGCAAGCATCGGCCTGGTGCTGCTGGAGCCCGGTCGCTGGGGCGGTACAGCCGAGGTACTAAAAGCGGCGGACGTGAGCTGCTTTGGGGCGAAAGAGGCCGGACGCAACCGGGTCCACATCTACCGCGATGAGGATGTCTGCCTGCAGCAGCGTTGCTCGGATATGGACTGGGTCACACGCATCGAGCATGCGATCGAAGAAGATCGTCTGCTGCTTTATTACCAGGAGATCCGTGGGCTTGCCGAGCCAGGCAGTCAACACGCCGAGATCCTGGTGCGCATGCTGAGTGAAACCAGGAGTGTGCTGTTGCCTGGCGCCTTCATGGGAGCGGCCGAACGCTTCCGTGTCGCCACGCGTATCGACCGCTGGGTGATACATAACGTGCTGCGCACGATGAGGGAGCATCCGCAGGCCCTTGCCCGCTTCAGCCGCATTGCGATCAATCTTTCCGGTCAATCGCTGGACGACTTCGAGTTTCATGGCTTCTTGCGTGAAATCCTCGCGGAGCATCATCTGCTGTGTGGCCGGCTTTGCTTCGAGGTCACTGAGACATCCGTGGTGAACAACATCCAGGAGGCATCACGGCTGCTTGCCGATCTGCGTGGCCTTGGGTGTGCCGTGGCACTGGACGACTTCGGCAGTGGGGCATCTTCCTTCGGTTACCTCAGAACGCTTGCAGTCGATTATCTCAAGATCGATCAACAATTCGTTCGCGGGCTGGCGACCGATGCCGTAGCTCTGGCAACGGTGCGCTGCATTCAGGATGTGGCTGGCATCGTGGGCATGCGCACGATTGCGGAAGGCATCGAAACGGAGTCCACCGGGGAAATGGTGCGATCGCTTGGCGTGCACTACGCCCAAGGCTATCACTTCCATCGTCCCGAGCCCGTGACCCACTTGCTCGAGCGCCATGCGGAGGCGCATCCGGCTGAGCCGGACCTCATCCCCCAAGCCGCGCTCGCGAATGCAGACACCAGGGTGATAGTGGGCTTCGGCTGACTTCAGTCCTCGAACTCGGACATCAACGACGCTGCGCGCGGGAGGGGCTCGGCCGACTCAGCCTCCTCTTCGGCCGTATCGGGCGCCGGCACCAGCCATCCTGCAGCCGGCTTCGCCCGCGAGCCGAGTTCTCGGAAATCGTGCAGGGTCGGGTCCATCAGGTGACTTGGCTTCACGTTTCCGATCGCGTTGAAGAGGTTCTCGATACGCTTGGGAGACTCCCGCTGCCAAGCATCGAGCATCTCGCGGATGCGCCTGCGTTCCAGATGCTCCTGACTGCCGCAAAGCGTGCAGGGGATGATCGGAAAGGCCCGCGCCTCGGCATAGCGGGCGATGTCAATCTCGCGACAAAGGGCGAGGGGCCGGATTACCACGTGACGCCCATCATCCGACAGGAGCTTCGGTGGCATGGCCTTCAGGCTGCCACCGTGAAAAAGATTGAGAAATAGCGTGGCGAGGATGTCGTCGCGGTGATGGCCCAGTGCAATGCGCGTCATGCCATGTTCGGCCGCGTAACGATAGAGAATGCCACGCCGCAGACGGGAGCAAAGGCCGCAGGTGGTGCGTCCCTCGGGGATGACCCGCTTGACGATGCTGTAGGTGTCCTGCTCGATGATGTCGTACTCGACGCCCCGTGACCGCAGATACTCCGGGAGCACGTGGGCCGGGAAGCCGGGTTGCTTCTGGTCGAGATTGACGGCCCGAATGTGGAAGGCCACGGGTGCCTTGCGTTGCAGCTCGAGCAGGATGTCGAGGAGGGTGTAGGAGTCCTTGCCGCCAGAAAGGCAGACCATCACCCGGTCGCCCGCCTCGATGAGGTTGTAGTCCTCGATTGCTCGTCCAACGTTGCGACGCAGGCGCTTCGCCAGTTTTGCGAACTCGACTTCTTGCTCGCGGCGAGAAGGAATCATTTCAGCCTGCTCCTGCGGCCATCGACCACTCGGTGGCCATTTCCGGACGGTGAGCATTGCGGGCCGGGAATCATCGCTCGACCGGCCTGGCGCGCGGACTATCAGCAACCCGTGCGCGGAACGGCGTCATCCGAAGCGCGTGGGGGATAGTCGAACCGCAAAAATGCCGAGGCCCCACGTCACCGCAGGGCCTCGGCTTTGAGCCGCTTGACTCGTACTCGTGTCAAGACGTGTGGGTGAATCTTGCACACGCCCCGAAAGCTTTGGCAGGCACCTACCCCTCCCTGACTTATCGGCAGGGTTGCTGGTTGCAGGCCGCTAGCCTGACCCTCGCGCTGCTCGC
>DNIF01000200.1 GCA_003485715.1 Gammaproteobacteria bacterium | reverse complement strand
TTGCTGCGACAGAGGAGTTCGGAACAGGCGATGGGCGAGGCAGTCATGTATGGGTGGGAGGCCGTCATGCGGCGCTGGGACGGGGGCAATCGGCCGTCATGGTGAAGGCGAAACATATGCTGTTTTTTTGTACAGTAACTGAGGCCGGCGCGCGCGGCCACATGGCGGCCCGCCCGTGATGCACCGGAGCCCTTCGGGGTCAGGTCGCGCCGTACTGGTCAAGCGCGCAGACGTCACCTATAACGCATGGGCCCGAAACCATCCCACGCACACCCGGAGTCGACTGAGCCGTCTGCTCTGCCTCCCGCTGCTGCGCCGCCCCCACCGCCTTCCTGGAGACACCCCATGCAACTGAACGGCAAGAAGGCCTTCGTGACCGGTTCGACCAGCGGCATCGGCCTTGGCATCGCCCGCGCCCTCGCTCAAGCGGGCTGTGATGTCGCCCTGAATGCCCGTCAGGCAAGCACGGAGACCGATCTCCTTGCCACCGGGCTCGCCCGGGAGACCAATCGCCGGATCATCTACGTGCCCGCCGACATGAGCATCCCGGAGGAGATCCGCGCCGGCTTCGCCGCCTGTGAAGCGGCCTTCGGTGGTGTGGACATCCTCGTCAACAATGCCGGCATCCAGCACGTGGAGCCCATCGACACCTTCCCGGAAGATAAATGGGAGCTTGTGCTCGCCACCAACCTGAGCTCTGCCTTCCACACCACCAAGGCGGCCCTGCCCGGCATGAAGGCGCGCCGCTGGGGCCGCATCGTCAACATCGCCTCGGCGCATGCCCTCGTGGCCTCACCCTACAAATCTGCCTACGTCGCCGCCAAGCACGGACTCATCGGGCTCACCAAGGTAACGGCCATGGAAGTGGCCGAGGCGGGTATCACGGCGAACGCCATCTGCCCGGGTTATGTGTGGACCCCTCTGGTCGAGAAGCAGATCCCCGACCAGATGAAGGCCCACGGCATGAGCGAGGAGGAGGTCATCCGCAAGGTCCTGCTCGCCAACCAGCCAAACAAGCGCTTCGCCTCGGTCGAGGAGATCGGGGCCCTGACCGTATTCCTGTGCAGCGATCTGGCGGCGTCCATGACCGGGGATGCAATCCCGGTGGACGGCGGCTGGGTCGCGCACTGAGCGCGTGCTGTGAGCACCCCGAACCCCAGCCCGCGCAAGCGGATCAACATCGCCCTGCAAGGTGGCGGTGCCCACGGTGCCTTTGCCTGGGGGGTACTTGATCGTCTGCTGGAGGACGAGCGACTCGAGGTGGAGGGGCTGGTCGGCACCTCTGCCGGCGCGATGAACGCAGCGGTGGTGGCTTACGGCCTCTCGCGCGGTGGGCCGGCGGCAGCGCGGGAGAGTCTCGAGAATTTCTGGCGGCGCATATCGGGTGCCTCCTGTTTCAGCCCTTTGCAGCCATCATTTCTCGACTTGATGCTGCCGACCGGTAGCATCGATATGTCGCCGGGGTGGGTATTTTACGACGCGATCTCGCGCATCTTCTCGCCCTACCAATTGAACCCGTTCAACATCAATCCGCTCCGTGACGTGCTCGCTGCCTCGATGGACTGCGAGACCATCCACACGGCGCAGCGGGTGAAGCTCTTCGTGTGCGCGTCGAATGTCATGACCGGCCGCATCAGGGTCTTCAACGAGCGGGACGTCTCGATCGACGCCATCATGGCCTCAGCCTGTCTACCCTTTCTGTTCCAGGCCGTGGAAGTGGACGGCGAGTACTACTGGGATGGCGGCTACATGGGCAACCCACCGCTCTATCCGCTCATCTACGACTGTGAGAGCCGCGACGTCCTTATCATCCAGATCAATCCCATCCGCATCAACGAACTGCCCACCAGCGCGCAGGCCATCCTCGATCGCATCAACACCCTGTCCTTCAATTCCAGCCTGATGCGAGAGATGCGCGCGATCAATTTCGTCACCAAGCTCGTCGAGAGCGGCTACGACGATGGCGGGCGCCTGAAGCAGATGCTGATCCACACCATCGACGCCGAGGAGACCTTCAACCAGTTGGGGGTCTCCTCGAAGCTCAATGCCGACTGGGCCTTCCTGATGCAGCTTTTCGACCTGGGGCGTGAACGCGCCAGCGCCTTCCTCGAACGACACTTCGACGACCTCGGCCAGCGCTCATCCACGGCGATCGAGGAGAAGTTTCTGTAACGCCCGGCGACCGAACCCCGTCTGCTCCCCCTCCAGCCTTCGCGCCCGCGCTACCAACCCCGCGCCGACCCTCGGTGCGCGGTGCAGGCCGAGCGCGCGCCCGCCCGACCTTCCACGCGGAGACCCGCATGAACAAGCAGCAAATCCTCGCCCTCCCGGGCATGCCCGCCGCCAGTCCCAGTTTTCCGCGGGGACCCTACCGCTTCGTCGATCGTGAGTACTTCATCGTCGCCTACGAGAGCTGTCCCGAGGCCATCCGTCAGGCCGTACCGGAGCCGCTCGTGCCCGATGGCTCCAACAGCGTGCTCTACGAGTGGATCCGCATGCCCGATTCCTCGGGCTTCGGCGACTACACCGAATCCGGTGTGGTGATCCCCTGCAGTTTCGCCGGCGAGGCCGTGAGTTTCGTCGCGCAGATGTACCTGGATTGCGACCCACCCATCGTCGGTGGCCGTGAGATCTGGGGCTTCCCGAAGAAGTACGCCAACCCGAAGCTCGAGGTGGCCCACGACACGCTGACCGGCACCCTGCACTACGCCGGTCAGCTCGTGGCCATGGGCACCATGGGCTACAAGTTCGTAGCCAGCGACATGGCAGCCACGGCGCGTGCCATGACCAGGACCCAGATGAATCTCAAGCTCATACCGGGCTGCGACGGCGAACTCGCCATCGCGCAACTCGTCGCCTACAACCTCAGCGAGGTCAGGGTCAAGGGCTCGTGGACCGGGCCTGCGCGTCTGCACCTCGTCCCGCACGTACACGCGCCTGTGGCCGATCTGCCGGTGAAACGCTATCTGGGTGGCCAGCACTTCGTTGCCGACCTCACCCTGCCCTTCGGGCGCGTCGCCTTCGACTATCTCAAGTAGTGACAGGGCCTGGCAGCGGCTTGCCGCTCGACCCGCCTCGGCCCATAGCCCTGCTCGAGCGACAGCCAACAGAACCGGTGAAAGCCCCGCTCGAGCAGCGGCACCCTGCGCCCCAAGTGCGGCGGCGCGTATGCTTCTGCGGTCATGAAGGTCTACTCCGTCTGCGCCGCGCCTCAGGCACCCATCGCCCTCACCCATGGCCTGCCCCGCAAGGACGGCCGCCAGCACGTCTTCGAGCATTGGAATGACGTCCAGGCCGTCCTGGAGAGCCTCGCTGCCGGCGCCGAGACCGCGA
This sequence comes from Gammaproteobacteria bacterium, assembly GCA_003485715.1. GTDB lineage: Bacteria > Pseudomonadota > Gammaproteobacteria > UBA7966 > UBA7966 > UBA7966. The sequence goes on along the minus strand of DNIF01000200.1, from coordinate 10,167 downwards.
CGGACGCAGCGCAGTCGCGGGAGGAGCTGAGCGCCGGCTCCGCGTACGTGGTGCTGGTCCTCGAGGTGGACGAGGACATGCTCGTGCGTGGCCCCTTGCCGCGGCGCCGTGCCGGCCCGGGCATGCCGGAGGAGCGACTCGCGGCGCTACAGTCGCAGAGCCGCTTCCTAGAGATGGACCTGGCGGCACAGCGGGTCGTTGGGGTCAAGGACGCTACCGGCAATGACGTCACCGCCCGTTATCGCACCCGCCGCCCACCGCGGGTCCCGCTGCTGCGCTTCCTCGCCTTTGTGCGGCCCTACCTCGGCTACGTGGTGGGTGCCACCACGGTCGGCATCCTGAAATTCCTCGCGCCGCTCGCCTTCCCCTGGATGCTGCGCGTGCTGCTGGATGACGTGGTGCTCGATCCCACCCTCAGCGCGGCAGAGAAGGAGGCCCGCACCAGCACGCTCGTGCTGGTGCTGCTCGGCGTAAACGTGCTGTGGATGGTCAGCACCTACTACCGCAGCGTGTGGGCCGCCATCGCCGGTCAGCACATGATCCGCGACCTGCGCATTGCACTGTTCGAGCACGTGCAACGCCTCTCGCATGGATTCTTCGCCCGCAATCAATCGGGCGGGATCGTCTCGCGAGTCGTGCACGACATCAATCTCGCACAGAATTTCGTCGGCTCCGCCCTCACCAACGTCTGGATGGACATCTTCCTCATCGGGGCGCTGGTCATCATCCTGATGTCGATCCACTTCGAACTCGCGCTGGTGTCGCTGGCGCTCATGCCGATCTACGTGCTGTCGGTGCGCTACCACGGGCCGCGCATCCAGCAGGTGAGCCGCGAGGCCCAGCAACGGCTGGAGATCCTGTCCGGCAATCTGCAGGAGCGCGTGGCCGGTGTCGCCGTGGTGAAGGGCTTCACGCAGGAAGAGGCGGAATCCCGCCGCTTTGCTGTACAGGCCGACAAACTGCTCACCCGCATCCTGCATTCCGTGCGTTTCACCGCCCTGAACGAGACGCTGGTCGGGCTCGTGGTCCACACCTCACCGGTGCTGGTCGCGTGGTACGGCATCCACCTCATCATCGATGGCCGACTCACGGTCGGCCAGCTCACGCAGTTTCTGCTCTACCTGGCGATGTTCTATTTCCCGCTGCAACGGCTCGCTGACCTATCAGTGGTGCTCGCCAACAGTCTGGCCGCCATCGAACGCATCTTCGAATACTTCGACACCCAGCCTCAGGTAGCGGAGCGACCCGGCGCACGCGAGCTGACGCGCGTACGCGGGAGTCTCGCCTTCGAACAGGTGTCCTTCGGCTACGAGGCCGATCTGCCTGTGCTGCACGCCATAAATCTGACCATCGAGGCCGGCGAGACCATCGCCTTTGTGGGCCCGAGCGGGTCCGGGAAATCCACGCTTGCCAATCTGGTACCACGCTTCCACGACCCGGATCAGGGGCGCATCACCCTGGACGGCATCGATCTGCGTGATTGCACCCTCGCCTCGCTCCGACGCCAGATCGGCATCGTCAACCAGGAGACGGTGCTCTTCTCCGGGACGGTAGAGGAAAATCTGCGCATCGCGCGCCCCGGGGCCAGCCAGGCCGAGATCGAGGCCGCGCTCGATGCCGCCCATGCGCTGGAATTCGTCCACGGCCTGCCGGAGGGGCTGTGGACGGAGATCGGCGAACGCGGAGCAGTGCTCTCCGGTGGTCAGAAGCAACGCCTGGCCATCGCCCGCGCCTTTCTCAAGGATCCGCGCATCCTCATCCTCGATGAGGCCACCTCGGCCCTCGATTCGGTTTCCGAGCACCGCATCCAGCAGGCCCTGGCGCGTCTGCTCGAGGGGCGCACCTCGGTCGTCATCGCCCACCGGCTCTCCACCGTGCTGTCGGCCGATCGCATCATCGTGCTCGATCAAGGTCGTATCGTGCAGTGCGGGACGCACGCCGAACTCATCGCCGAACCCGGCCTTTACGCTCGGCTGCATCAGGAGCAGTTCCGTTCAGTTGCCTGAACCCTGCTGAGTTGCGGGTCAGTGGTGCAGCAGCGTCGGGACGAGCCGGCAGGGGTGCGGCGGATGCCGATTCACGACACACCGAGCCTAAAGTCTCGATGGTCTCCGGCCGCTAACTCTCGCATGAGCCATTCCCGAAAGCGCTGGCGCAGCACCAGGCTGTTGATCGGTGCAGCCATCCTGCTGTGCGCCCCCCCGGTGCCGGCTGCCAATGACCTCGACTACCTCACCTCGCGTAACCTGACCCGCGCCGAGGCGATTTACGAGTCGCTGGTGACGTCCCCGCGACCGACCCCGAGTCCACCCGGACGGGATGCCGGCAAGGACTGCACGGCGCTCTGGAGCGAGCGCCTCAGACTGCAGGCGGACACCTATCACTATCAGGTGCCGCTGGCCGACGACCCACGCCTGTGGGTGGCCAAGGCGGCGAGCTTCGTGTTCTTCCCGGCGCTTGCGTACGTCGGCGTCGCGACGGCCGTGCGCCTGGAGGAGAAAACCATCCGCTTCCGTGCCCGTGAACGCATCGAGGAACTGGCGCGCCGCAGCGCCGAGTTGCGCTGCTTCGACCGCAGCTGACCCGCACCGCGTGGTGACCGCCACGCCCTGCGTCATCCCCGCCGCACCACCGTCATCCCCGCGCAGGCGGGGATCCAGTCCCTCCACTCACCGTCGCTCAGTCGACGCTACGCCACCCTCGCACTGACGCTCGGCGATCACCCGGTCGGGAAACCAGCTCGCATGGGCGTAGGGCGGATTGAGCAGCCTGACGGGAAGTGCGGGATTGAAGACGCTCGCCCATCCCGACAGAAAGGATGCGGTGCGCAGGAGCCCATCGCAGCGGGCGAGCAGCAGACAATTCACGAGGGCCTCCCTCCCCTTGCGGAGGTTTTCTTCGCCATCGGCACGCGTGTGTACGGCCCGCCCGTCGCGCGAACGCAGCTCATCCTCACGCACCACGATGGTGATGCCGTCGAGTTCCCGGAGTGCGCGCTCCACGAAACGCGCGTCGTCGCTTGCGAGATAGAGGCAGCGATAGTGCGGATGGCGATCCAGGTGCTCGCGGACGGCGAGCAGCATCTCGGCCGTGGACAGCACTCGCGCCTCGGAGCCCTTGTCGGTGGCGCGGTAGTGCACGCCCAGGGTGCCACCCGGATGGAAGGAGCGCGATACATAGTCATCGACCAGCGCCTCGACCTCCGGCAGCGGCGACAGATGGCGATCGAGCAAGCCATGGGCCTCTTCCAGACTGAGGCCCAGAGAGGCTCGCCGTGACAAGCCGAGTTCGTCCAGTTCCCCGACCTGACTGACATGCACCGGAACCGGGCCCACCGGTGCGTCGAGCCAGAGCGCAGAATCCCGGGCGGCGAAATGGCAGGCGAGCCAGTTCGGATCCCGCGCTGGATCCACATACCAGGGGCTGCTGAAGCGTACACGCGGGACCAGGCCCCGTTGCTCGCAATGGCGCAGGATGTACAGGAGCCAATTCATCTGCGCGAAGAAGCCCACACGGGCGCAGAGGTCTATGGCGTAGACGCCGCCATTGCGTCGCTGCATCAGAGGGATGGTCAGGGGCCGCAGCCGGCTCCGTACCCTCAGCATGGCCGCCGTCGCCCGTTCCCTCGTCTGCCAGTACCGCTGCCGCCATCCGATCACGCACATACCTCCTGCCGGCTGTAGTCCCCGATCCTCAAACTTCGCACCCGGTAGCGGGCCACTCGGGCTGCATACGACAGCACCCGTGCCAAGCCGGTGCAACCCGGAGGGCAAACCGGCTGGGCGCTGGAGTGCCGGAGCGTGATCGGACAGTGAGCGGAAATATTGAGCGCCCCCCTCACGAAGCGCACTCTGCGGCCGCTACCCGGACAATGCCGCAGACCGACCCGCAACCGGGTCGGGTATGCTGCGCCCCGGTCTGACGGCTCTGCGCGAGCCGCGCACATCCCAGTTGCCAGGATCCCCTTTCCGTCATCCGATGGCCCTCGACCATCCCACTCCTGACGGCCGGCAGCCGTTGCTCGCACCATGACCGCTGAGGGCAGCATCCGTCAGGGTGCCACCTGGTTGCTGGGTGGCAGCATGGCCGGCCGCACGGTGCAGTTCATGGTGGGGCTCGTCCTTGCCAGGCTCCTCGCACCCGCAGACTTCGGGCTGCTGGTGACCATCCAGGTCTTCACTGGCCTCGCCGGATTCTTCGTCGGCGCTGGCATGGGCGAGGCGCTGGTGCAGGCACGCGAGGCTGGCCGCCGCGAGTTCGACACGGTCTTCACCCTCTACCTCAGCAGTTGCCTCACCCTGTATTTCGGCTTTTTCCTCGCCGCACCGCTCATCGCCCACCGCTTCGACGTGCCCCTCTATGAGGCGCTCGTGCGCGTCTCCGCCCTGTCCTTCCTGTTCCGCCCCTTCCTGGCCATCCCGACCGTCCACCTGCGCCGACACATGCGCTTCGCGCTCATGGCCAAACTGGACTTCCTCAACCTGATCGTGGCCAGCACCGTCAGTCTGCTCCTCGCCTGGTACGGCTTCGGCGTCTGGGCCTTGGTCTTCGGCGGTCAGGCCGGCACTGTCATCCACATCCTCGCCTTGATGCGTTTCTCCGGCTGGCGACCGGGTCTGCAACTCGATTGGGGCATGGCCCGCCGTCTGGTCGGCTACGGCGTCAAGTTCACGGCCAATGACATCGCCGTCTATCTGCGCACGGAGGCCATCAATCTGTTGGTCAGCGCACGCCTCGGACCGGCGGGCGTCGGTCTCTACAACAAGGCGGATAGTCTCTCGAAGTTGCCCACGGAAATCGTGAGCGGATCGGTATATCAGCCGCTCTTCCGTGGCCTGGCGGCCGCACGCGACGACCTCGGACGCTGCCAGACGCTCTACCTGCGCGCCGTCACACTGATCCTGCTCTACACACTGCCCGTCTACGTGCTGCTGATCCTGCTCGGAGAGCCGCTCATCACCGTGCTCTACGGCGACGCCTGGCGCGATGCCGGGCGCGTTCTCTCCATCCTCGCCTTGCTCGGTCCCCTGTTGGTGCTCGAGAACACGGCAGGGGCGGTGTCGGCGGCCTTCAATCGACTTGGGCAGGAACTGGGCATGCAACTGATTGCACTCGGTCTCTGCCTGACGGGCGCCTGGCTGCTCTCCGGGCACGGCGTTCTCGGAGTGGCTGCCGGGATCCTGCCCGGCTGCGTGCTGTTCACCGGGGGGATGCTGGGTCTGGCACTGCGCGTCTTGGGTCTCAACTACACCGCGCTGCTCGCCCCGGCCATCGCGCTGAGCCGACCGGTCGCCGCCCTCGGTCTGGTCGCCCTGTCCCTGGTCTACGGTCTGCCCGCAATACTGGCCACCGACTGGCCGGCGTTGTATTGCCTTGCGGTGGCCGTTCCGTCCAGCATCGCCTACGCCGTGGTTTTCATCCTTTTTCCGGCCCCTGCCGTTGCCGACGAAGCGGCACGCTGGCGGCGGCGCCTGCCGTGGCAGGGGACGGTGTCCTGATGGCTCTCGGCCAATCATCGCCCTCAGACTCGCATCCACCATGAGCATCACACCCACGACATCCACGAGTGACCCACTCCCGCAGATCAGCGTGGTCATGCCCTGCTACAACGCAGCCAGCTTTCTGCGCGAGGCCGTCATGAGCGTGCTGGGCCAGTCCCTGCAGGAGCTCGAGCTGCTGGTGGTGGACGATGGCTCGACCGACGAATCTCCCCGCATCCTCGCCGAACTCGCCCGCGCGGATACGCGCCTGCGTGTACTCAGACAGGACAACGCCGGCCCGAGCCCAGCCCGCAACCGCGGGATAGAGGCGGCCCGGGGCCCCTGGCTCGCCTTCCTCGACGCCGACGACTGGTGGGATCGGGACTGCCTCGCCAGACTGCTCCAGGCCGCCACCAATGCGCGCGCACAACTCGCCTACTGTGGCTGGCAGAACGTCGGCCTGACTGGCGGTCCGGGCGAGCCGTGGCTGCCGCCGGATCACAGTGCGGCCGACCTCGAACTCGTGTGTTTCCGCTCCTGCCCCTGGCCTATCCACGCGCTCATCGTGGCGCGCCAGAAGATCACGGAGGCCGGCGGCTTCGACGTGACCCTGCGTACCTGCGAGGACTTCGATCTCTGGCTCAGGATCGCGCGCGCGCTGCGCGTGGTCCGGGTCCCGGAGGTGATGGCCTTCTACCGCCACCACGGTCATGGGCAGCTCACCGGGCAGTCGCTGGACATGATTCTGGGTCATCTGCGCGTGCAGGAGCAGTACCTTGCCGCGCAGCCGGAGTTCACCCATCGCATCGGTGCGACCCGTATCCGTGAACTCACGCTCGGACGCATCCGCGACCAGGCCTACGTGCACTACTGGGCACGCCGGTTGCGCATCGCGCGTCCCCTGTTCCGTGTGCTGCTCGAGCGCGGTGCCCTGCATTGGCAGGACCTCCGCTATGCACTGCTTGCCTGCCTGCCCGGGGCGTGGTTGAAGTATCTGGACCAAGGCACCGGCTCCAGGCCCTGAGCCCGACTCTTGATGCTCACCTACGCGATCTGCAGCTACAACCGCGCCCCTCGCCTGCCCCCGCTCATCGCGGCGCTGCGGGCACAGGCCAGTCCGGTGCCGTGGGAGATCCTGGTCGTCGACAACAACAGCACGGACGACACCCCCGTAGTACTCGCCGGGCTGGCCACCCTGCCCGGCGTTCCCCTGCGCCACGTACGCGAGACCCGCCAGGGGATCGCACACGCGCGGAACGCTGCGCTCGAGGCGTCCATGGGCTCCGACTATCTGCTGTTCATCGACGACGACGAACTGCCCGAGCCCGGCCTCATCGCGGCGGCCTTCGATGCACTGACTCGCGAAGGTGCCGACTGCGTGGGCGGCAGGGTGCGCGTGGCCTTTGCCGAGGGCCAGAGACCCGCCTGGCTCACGGATGACCTCCTGCCCTTCATGGCCGAGACCGATTATGGCGATGCGCCCTTCTGGGTCACGGACCACGCCCAGCCCATGTGGACCGCGAATATCGGCTATCGCATGGCGATCTTCCGAAACGATCCCTCGCTGCGCTTCGATCTGCGTTACAACCGGGTGGGGCATACGCTGGGAGGCGGCGAGGACGTGCGCATGTTCGAGACCCTGCTCGACCGCGGGCTACGCATCCGCTACCGGCCGGATATGAGCGTTCGTCACCACGTGCCGGAGGATCGCCTCCGTCGCAGTTATTTCCTTCGCATCCATCACATCGCAGGCACCCGCCGCGGCCGTCATGCCATGGACGAATACGACGCCCATGCCTTCGGCATCCCGCCCTTCCTGCTGCGTCAGGCCTTGGTCCAGGGCTGGCGCAGTCTCATGGCCTGGCTGTTTGCCCGCCCGGATGCGCTGCGCATCGGCATGAACTTCACCTACGCGCTCGGCATCCTGCGTGGTCGCTGGCAGGCGCGCGGTGAACGTGCGCGTCAGGGCTGATCACCACGCAGCGAAGGGTTCGGTTCGCAACAGTGACCAACTTCAGCGCCGGCCACCGAGCAGCGCGCCCATGACGCCGCGCAGGATCTTCCGGCCCAGCGCGCTGCCCACCGAACGCGCGAAGCTCTTCGTCATGGCCTCCAGCAGTGTCTGTCGCTGATTGCCGCTGCCCGAACGGGCCGTGGCCTGCTCACCCGCCGGTGCTGCGTCGGCCTCCGACTCGCTGACCATGAGCGCATCGGCACGGCGCCTGAGCTCCTCGTGCGCGGAATCCCGATCGATGGTGTCGCGGTAGCGCCGCACCATCGGGGAGGCGCCGAGCACGGCCTCGCGCTCGGCGGCCGTGAGCGGGCCGATGCGCGAGGACGGTGGCCGGATGAGGGTGCGCTCTACGGGGCAGGGGCTGCCCTTCGCATCCAGGCTCGAGATCAGGGCCTCGCCGGTCGCGAGTGTCGTGAGCACCTCGGCGGTACTGAAGTCGGGATTCGGCCGGAAGTTGTCGGCCGTCGCGAGGATGGTGCGGCGATCCCGGGGTGTGAAGGCCCGTAGCGCGTGCTGCACCCGCAGTCCGAGCTGACCGAGCACCGCATCGGGCACATCGGAGGGATCCTGCGTGACGAAGTAGACACCCACGCCCTTGGAGCGGATCAGGCGTACCACCTGTTCGATGCGTTCGATGAGTGTCTTCGAGGCCTGACTGAACAGCAGATGGGCCTCGTCGAAGAAGATGACGAGCCTCGGTACCTCCGGATCACCCACCTCCGGAAGCTGCTCGAAGAGCTCGGCCATGAGCCACAGCAGGAAGCAGGCATACAGGCGCGGCGACTGGTTGATGAGTCGGGTGGCATCGAGCAGGTTGACCACACCGAATCCGGCGGCATCCCGGTGCAGGAGATCATCGAGCGCGAGCGCCGGCTCACCAAAGAAGCGATCTCCGCCCTGCTCCGCCAGCACCAGCAGCCCGCGCTGGATCGCGGCCACACTCGCGCCCGTGATGTGGCCGTAGTCCCGCAGCGACTTGGCATTGTCCGCGACGAAGCTCAGGAGACTGCGCAGATCCTCCAGATCGAGCAGCAGCAGGCCCTGATCGTCGGCCACCTTGAAGGCGGCATAGAGCACGCCGGACTGGGTGTCGTTCAGCTCCAGGAGATGCGTGAGCAAGAGCGGCCCCAGCTCCGATACGGTGGCACGTATCGGGATGCCGGTCTCGCCGTAGAGGTCCCAGAGTGCCAGCGGCACGGCACGAGGCGTATAAGCGAGGCCCGGCATCCGTGCGAGACGCTCATCGATCTTCGGATGCGGTCTGGCTACAGCCCCGATGCCGCAGAGGTCCCCCTTGATGTCGGCGGCCAGGACCGGCACGCCGAGGGCCGAGAACCCCTCTGCCAGCACTTGCAGGGTGATGGTCTTGCCGGTACCGGTCGCGCCGGCGATGAGGCCGTGTCGGTTACCCTGGCGTGGCAGTTGCTGGACTACCTCGCCTGCGGGATTCACTCCGAGGAACAACGGGGCAGCTTCGCTCATGAGGTCGATCTCCCGGTGCTGCACCGGCCGGATCCGGTGCCGATGCGCGCCAAAGTGGCCGCGGGGTTGCGGCGAAGCGCTGGCTGTGTGGCCGCTATCGTGCCCGGAAGTACGCGCCCGAGACAGGGTAGGCCGTCTCCCGCGTCTGATGCCCCGTCAGACGAAGATGCCATGCAGATACCAGCGCTCGTACGCACGCAGGTCGCGGAAGATCCAGCCGCGCAGGCCATCGGCCCGTGTGGCAAGGTGGTAGTCGCGGGCGATCTGCGCACCCTCCCACCAGCCGCCCTCGATACGCTCACCACCACCAAGCGGAGCCAGTGCACCAGCAAACCAGGGCAGGCCGCCCTGGACTTCCAGCGGCAGCGGCTCGGGCAGCAGCCACAGCGGGCGCGGGCAAACCGGATCCGTGGCAGGGATCTCTGCACGCCCGGGCTCGACCATCTGCCAGGCCCGCTCCGGTCGCTGCTCACCGGTGAAGGCGAGCCCGCGCACGGCATCTGCACCCAAGCGCGCACGCAACAGTTCCACCAGCCCGCCATGACAGTGCGCCGCCGCGCCCGCACTCGTACCACCCGACGCTGTGTGGAAGAGGGTCTGCGACCGCCCGGTGAGCGGGCGTGACTGCCGGAGTTCGATCTCCAGTGCACGCACCGGCCCCGGCAGGGTCAGGCTGCGCCAACGTTCATGCAACAGTGCGGTGATATGTCCGGGGTCGCGCGAGGGCTCGAGCAGGCCGAGCAGCAGCCGTGTATCGGCCTCTCCCGCATGCAGCAACCGCCACTGCACCGTGAGCAGGCCAAGCCCACGCGCCGCGAGCCAGCCACACAGGCCGGTGATCTGTCGTGCAGCCAGGGCAAGCAGGCGTGGCAGGGCGTGCAGCTCTTCGAGGAACTCCAGCCGCTGCCGGTAATGCTCAGCCGGTGTGTGCAGGGCGAGAACCTCCGGGTAACGGCCAAGGGCACGATCCATCCAGTCGAGCAGGGCCGGGCCGAAGCGCTCGGTCAGCCCATGACGTGGCAGACGCAGAAGCTGGCCGAATTCGCGCAGGCCCATGCCCTCCAGGCGATCGGAGGGGGCCGGCACGCGCAGGGACGCAAGGGGCAGACGCCGCAGCGCGGCGGGAAGGTCGATCTGCCGTGGTACACGGGCTTCCCTCCCGGCCAGGGCCAGCAGCCATGCGCCCTGGGC
>DNIF01000079.1 GCA_003485715.1 Gammaproteobacteria bacterium | reverse complement strand
CTTTCACCTGTTCCGTGCCAACTGCCCGCACCGGGCGACGCCGCTGTCGCTGGCTGATGTCGATGAGGCGGCCGACTGCATCCGCTGCCCCCGCCACGATTGGTGTTTCGACACGCGGACAGGTGCCGCATTGGGTGTGTCCGAGGCACCGTTACAGGTGCTGCCGTGGCGGCTGGTGGATGGGCATCTCGAAGTGCGCTGGGACTGACCCTCACCCCAAGCGCCCTCCCGGTGGGCGAGGGGTTTCTGGCGGTGCCTCGAGAGGAAGCGGGGCCTTGCCCCGGCGATCGGCACGCGAGGCGGCCAGCAGTCGTTCCGCCAGTCGCGCGGTACGGGCATCCAGCGCCGCGGTCATGGCCACACCATGCCCCACTGCCGCATAACGCGTCTGCGCGTGCAGTTCGATGATCTCCTGCACGAGGCACTCCTCGAGCCCAGCCACGGCACGCAAGCGTGTGAGCCAGGTCGAGACACATTCGGCGGGTCGTGGGCCGAGGGGGCTGCCCGCGAGGCGGTCCATCAGCGCTGCGAGGCCGTCGTTCGCCAGTCGTGCCGGGTCTTGCAGCGGGCGATGAGGCCGACCGCGCCAGCGAAGCCAGCCAAGCAGCGCGCTGAGCGCCAGCACGGCCAGCAGCCACGGCCAGTCCGCGGCAGTCCCGCTCTCCTCGACGGCGTCCACGTCGGTACCCTGCACCTCGCCATGCCAGGCGAGGCCAAGCCAGGCCAGCAGACTCGCCCAGCGCTTCGCCAGCAGGGCGTCGTCACCTTCTGCCGACAGGGCAGCGGCTGGCGTGAAATCGACCTCCTGCCAGCTTGTGCCGTTCCACACCAGGGTCCAGGCGTGGGCGTGGGAGGTGCGCGCGACAAAGCTGTCGAGCGTGCTGTCCCATTCTCCCAGCCAGAAGCCGACGGCGTAGCGGCTGGGGATGCCGGCGGCGCGCAGCAGCAGCGTGCCTGCCGTGGCGAAATACTCGCAGTGTCCGCTGCGATGCTCGTCCAGAAAATCGAGCAGGGCCTGTCCCGTGCGATAGGGTGGTGGCTCGAGGCTGTAACGGAAACCCGTGCGAAAGTGTTCCATGAGTCGCAACACGGCGACCTCGGTGGAGAGCCCCTCAAGGCCCAGGGCGCGCGCGCGCGCGCGCAGAGGTGCCGCGAGGAAGTCGGGCAGGCGAAGATCCTCATCGCCCGGGGCTGCCAGCCGACGACTGCCGGGCAGGACGCGGTAGCGTTGATGGCCCGGTCGTCCATCGGCGCGCAGCGACCCCAGTGGATTGCCGGAGAGCCCGAGCAGGGCGCGGCTTTGCACGCCGGCAGCCGCGAGTGGCACGGCGAGCGCGACCGTCTCCTCGGCGAGGTAGTCGAGGATCGTGAGAGGTGCGGCCACGGCCTGCGTGTCGGGATCGGGCAATTCGTGCTTGCGCAGACCGGGATCGAACAGGAAGGGCGTGTCGGTGTCGCTGCGATCGATGCTCTGGAAGGTCGTCTGGGTGGCGGCCCAGGTTCCAAAGCGATATTGGTCGTAGACGGCCTCGGTGAGGCGCATGGGCACGGCCCAGCCCGGGGGCACGTCGACGCGGAGTTCGATGGTCTGCCGCTGCTTGAGGCGGGCGATGCTGCCGATGCGCGTCTCGCTGCGCAGCGGATCCACCCGGCGCTGGCCGTCGTCGATGAGGGCGAACAGTTGCGTCTCCAGCCACTGGAAGGCCGAGCGCATGGCCGCGATGACCGCTACCTGCAGGCCGATGGCCAGGAACAGTGCGGCAAGGCAGGCGGTGATCCGCGCCGGGCCCTCAGCGAGACGCGGCAGCAACAGCCAGAGGGCGAGGAGCAGGGCGGAGAGCGCCAGCCAGCCAGCCTCGCCGATCTCCGGCTCGACTCCGGCCGCCACCAGACAGACGAGGAAGAACGCCGGGCGCAGGTCGATGCCGCCCGCGGGTGTGGTCGCAGGCGTCGGCGGGCGTCGTGCGAGTGCGGGCGCGAGCACCTGCCAGGGCAGCCGCTCGCTTGGCGACTGCAACTGCAGCCAGACCAGCGCGGCCAGCAGGGCAGGCAGCCCACCGAGGACACGGTAGATGGCTGATGGGCCCTGGTCGAGGAAGCGCAACAGTACCCAGCCGGCGAAGAACGCGATCACCACGAAGAAGAGGCGCGTCTGCGTCGGCGCCGCAAGCACCATGCGCATGCCGAGTGCTGGCGTGAGTACCACGAGGGTCAGGGCGAGTGCGGCCACGAGTTCGCTGCCGCTGTTGAAGCCCCACAGTGCGCAGGCCGCGGCCAGGAGCCACAGCGGTGGCAGGGCGGAATCCGCGCGCGGGCGCGCCAGTCCGGGTTGCAGGCCCGGGAGCAGGCGGCGACTGGAGGGGGCATCGGGCTGCCCGATGGTGCCAGGCACGGCTTCAGCCATGGGGGGAGCCTTGTATCCAGTCCGCTTCGAGGGCTGCGGGACGGAGCCAGCGTGACTGCGGCAGATCCAGCGTTGGTTGCCGTTCATCGCCGACCAGAAGGAGCCGCAGACGCGGCTGGGTCCGCGCGATCTGCCCGATACGGGCGAGGAGGTGCTCGGGCAGGGGCAGCGGCAGCACCCATTCCACGGGTACGTCGGTGGGAAGCCGCGTGGCCATTGCCTCGATCAGGCGTCCGGCTGCTCGGACCGGCAGCGCAGAGCAGAGTGCCAGGGCGTGCAACTGGGCACGATGATCGGCGCTGCTGCGTGCGGCCAGTTCCACCAGCCCGCCGGGGCCGGTGAGTACGAGGCAGGCGGATGTCTCCCCGCCGGGACGCTGTTCCAGGCAGGCGGCGGCCACGCGCACGGCCGCCTCGAAGGTCACGCCGGTTGGCTCCGTCGCGATGGCCAGCAGCGTCACCTGTGCACGCTCCGGCACGCCTCCGGAGCGTTCGCGCACCATGAGTGCCCCCCGTCTTGCACTCATGCGCCAATGGATATGCCGGCGCGAGTCGCCGGGACGGTAGGCGCGCAAGGCCCGGAATTCCTCCTCGCCGGGGCTGCGTGCCGAGCGACGTGACTCACGCCCACTCCCTGTCGACTGCTCCTGCCGCCAGTGGGCGGATGGCAGCGACTGTGGCAAGGCGAGGATCTCCAGCGGGCAGTCGATGCGCCGCACCTTGCGCACCAGTCCGAGTGGATCCTCGGCCAGCAGGTACAGGCCGGGAACGCGGATGAGGCCACGGCGCAGCGCCGTGAAGGGCAAGGCCAGCGAGCGCTGCTCACCCGGCATGAGCGGGGTCAGTGCATGTCGCTCGGGCCGATGACCTCGATGGCGGTAGAGCGACTCACGAAAACTCACCCAGGCCAGTTCTGTCGCCACCCAGCGCGCCGGTATCCCGGCGAGCTGCCGATAGAGTCCCGCGAACTCTGTCACTGGCAGGACGTGCGTGGCGGCCGCCACCTCCAGGGACAGGCCGTGCAAGGGTCGCTGACCCAGTGAGCAGAGGTTCGTCGGCAACGTGGCCGGCCTGCCGGCGCGCAGTTCGATACGGGTCGGGCAGTGCAGGCGGACCGGTACGCGTCGCAGGCGCGCGCTGAGCAGCGCGGCCAGGAGCCAGGCCAGCACAAGACCGGCAAACTGCCAGCAGAACGAACGGCGGACGTCGAGACCGAACAGGGCAGCGAGGCAGCCAGCCCCGGCGAGCCACTGGCCGCAGGGCGTGAAGCGGCGATTGAGGCCCTGCGCGCAGGCCTCGATGCGGGGGAACAGGGCAGCAAGTGCGCGTGCCCGGTGACCGATCGATGACGCGGATACCCCCTCGGTCGAGGGCTCTTCCGCGGACACGGCAGACGGACTGGCAGGGGCGGTCATGGCAGCATCTTCAGCGCGGTACGGGCAGATCATCGACGATGGCGCGGACGATGGCGCTTGCCCTGCCGCGTGCGCTTTCACCGAGGCCCGTGCCACCCATGACGACCACACGATGCGCCAGTACCGGCACTGCGAGTGACTGCAGATGTTCCGGTCGCACGAAGTCATGTCCCTCGACGAGGGCGCTGGCGCGGGCGATCCGGGCCCAGGTGAGTGAGGCGCGGGTGCTCGCACCGAGCGCGAGTTCCGGATGCGAACGGGTGGCGGAGACCACCTGGACGAGGTAGCGCGCCAGGGCCGGCGCAAGGTTGACCCGCTCGGCCCGGGCCCGCCAGGCGAGGAGATCTGCGGCGTGGGCCAGTGGCGTCAGTGCCTCCAGCGTATGCGCCGTACCACCGCTGGTGACGAGCGCCACCTCCTCGTCCTCGTTCAGGTAGCCGAGTTCCAGACACAGACCGAAGCGGTCCGTCTGCGCCTCGGGCAGGGGATAGGTGCCGTGCATCTCCACCGGATTCTGGGTGGCGATGACGAAGAAGGCCGGATCAAGGCGATGGCGTTCTCCATCGAGGCTGACCTGCCGCTCGGCCATGGCCTCGAGCAATGCGGACTGGGTACGCGGCGAGGCGCGGTTGATCTCGTCCGCAAGCAACACCTGGGTGAAGATCGGCCCGCGGTGCAGGCGGAAATCCTGGGTGCGTGGGTCGTGGATGGATACCCCGAGCAGGTCACTCGGCAACAGATCCGGTGTGAACTGCACCCGCCGGAACTCCAGGGACAGGGCGTGCGCGAGGGCCTTGGCCAGGGTCGTCTTGCCGGTGCCCGGCACGTCCTCGAGCAGGACATGCTCACCGGCCACGAGGGCGGCAACCAACAGGCGCAGGCTCGCCTGCTGGCCGTGGACGACAGTGGCGAGGGCCGCGAGCAGGGCCTCGGGTGTTGCGTGAGTCGGCATGTGGGTTCTCTCCGCGGGTTCCCGGACCGTGCCCCGGTCGCAGGGGCACGGTCATTCACTTCT
>DNIF01000021.1 GCA_003485715.1 Gammaproteobacteria bacterium | reverse complement strand
GCCATCTCGAGCTGCAACTGGGCCTCGGTCATGGTGTGCAGGGCATGGATGGGCAGTGATGCGTCCTCGCCCCGATACTCCACGATCACCAGCCGACCGCCCGGCTTCAGCGCCTCGACCAACCGGCGGGTGACCTCGTGCGGCTGTGCCAGCTCGTGATAGACATCCACCAGCAGGATGAGCTCGCAGCAGCCATCCTTCAGCCCGGGGTCAGTGGCAGAGCCAAGGATGGGCTCGATGTTGTGCATGCCCGTAGCTTGGGCGCGCTCACGCAGGCGTTCGAGCATCTCCGGCTGCAGGTCCACCGCAAGCACGCGCCCCATGGGGCCAACCGCTGCGGCGAGGCGACGGCTGTGATAGCCGGTGCCCGCACCCACGTCCGCGACCACGGCACCATGGGGCACGGCCAGCCACTCGTGCAGGCGTGAGGGGGCCTCCTCCCGCTCGCGTTCGGCGCGCTCCAGCCACTCGGCCCCATGATGGGACATGAACTCCGCGATCTCGCGCCCGAAGTAGTAGCGTCCCGTGCCACCCGGGTGGCGCTCGCCTTCCACGTAGCGCGGCTCGGGCAACGCATTCGAGCTGGGGATCGCCGATGGCTTGGTATTGTGAATCGCAGGGGAAGCTGCGGGAGCGGGCGCTGCATCCTGCCCTGCCTCGACAGGCTCCAGCCCATGGGCAATACCGCACGCACTGGCGACGAGCAGGGCAAGGGATCGATTGGCGATTCGGGGATGCTGCGGATTCATGTCGCGCAGCATGGCATGGATGGCGGCGATCGCACGACTGGCGCCTACCAACCCCACGGACCCCAAGGGCCCATGCCCCACGGACGCATACCCCAGGGGCCCATGCCCCACGGACCCATGCCCCACGGTCCCATTCCCCAGCCTGGCCCATGCATGAAGGGAGAGGGATGCCGCAGCCGCTCGAGTGCGATCTGGGCGTTGATGTACGTCTCCTGCATGTGGTCCAGCACTTCCGGGGCCACACCCATCGCGCCCAGTTCGGCCAGCTCGGAGCCGGATAGCGCGTAGAGCCCGCGCCCCAGACGCATGCGTTCGATGATGGCATCCGGGGCTTCACCGGCCTCGGTGAGCTTGATCACCTCGGCCACGGTCGGGGCCGGCGGGCGCGTGCTCATGGAGGCACAGCCCGAGAGGGTCAGTGCGAGGCCGAGGGCGAGGATACGCTGGGCAGCAGATCGGTGCATGCGGGAAAGACTAGGCGCGACGCGGCGAGTTCGCATCCATCCGCCGCAGCGACCGGGCGGAGAGTGCCCGGAACACCCCACCATGCCTGCCCGGGACGGTGGCGGCCGCTAACCGGGCCGACGCGGAGGCCTGGCTGCGCGCGCAGCCCCCGCACCGACCCTGATCGGATCGGCTGCCTTGCCGCCCGCAACACGGGAGGCTGGCAGCGTGTGCAGCCAGAGCGCCGCGACGAGCGTGAGCAGCCCCAACGGACCTATCAGCAGCAGGATCTCGGGCGAGGGGCCGAAGTGCGCGAGGATCTGGGTGCTGGCGTGGATGCTGGCGAACAGGGCCACGGAGATCAGCACCCAGCGGCGGTCGCGCCGCCAGGCCCAGATGCCGGTGACGAGCAGGGCGAACGCCCACAGGACCGCGAACTCCGCGGCGGTCACCGCGATGCCAAGCGTCCTGCCGTGATCGCCCCAGAGCGAACCGATGAGGAAGCCGAAGTGCGCCACCACCACCGCCGTGCGCGCAGCAGCCAGCGTGAGCCGCTCCGGCTCCGGCTCCAGGCGTTTGGAGACGTGATCGCAGATCACGGCGAGGCCGCTGAACAGCGTGACGACCAGCAATGGCGCGTCGATACCCAGCCTCGGCAACAGGCTGAATAAGCTCGTGTCTTCCCCGATGGCCGCTGCGGCCGCGAGCGCGAGCACCGCGAGGACGACCAAGGGGGCGCTCCGTGCGACGAACCCGGCCGCGGCGTACACGATGGCCAGGATGAAGAACGCTTCATTGCTTTGACTCTGGTCGAGCACACCGTTGCCGACCAGGAGCACGCCGACCGGCAGCACGACGGGGGCCAGCACGTGCCTCCTCTCATCTGCGCTGCGGCGCATCTCGCCGCCGAACCACAGGCACGCGATACCGAGGGGCACCACCAGGCCTGGCACGGGCAGGAGAGCCAGGATCGCGGTGACCACGGCCAGGGCACCGAGGCCGGTGAGGATGCCGAGGGCGAGATTACCGGCGGACTGCCGCGCGTGCTGCAGCAGTCGTGCGTGCTCCTCGGCGGTGATGTGGCCTTCAGCCAGGAGGGCGTCCAGATCCAGTGTGACCTTCATGCAGTCTCTCCCAGGCGGTGGTCGGGTCAGCGGCGAGGTTGCAGGGGAAGGCCCGATCGCGAGCGGGCGAGTTGCACTTCGGGGACGCCGCCCCGTGGGAAAGTCTGAACGGGATCGGGCAGCGGTGCCTCGCGTCAATGACGCGTATTGCCATGGGCGTGTTTCCCGGGGCACTAGCCCGGGTTGAGGCTAGCCGACGCGCGCCTCCAGCTCCGTCCAGCGCTCCAGACACTGGTCGATCTCGGCGGTGATCGCTTCCAGTCGCCCGGCGATGTCGCGGCTGCGGCGCGCGGCGTCGGGGCCGAGATCGGACTGCAACTGCTCCGCGAGGCCGGCCTGCTCGCCTTCCAACTGCTGGATGCGGGTCGGCAGGTCCGCGAGTTCCCGCGCCTCCTTGAAGGACAGCTTGCGGCCGCGACCCGGGGCAGGCACAGCCTTGGCCGCGGCGGCCAGCGCTTGCCCCTGCGCGGGCCCGGTACCGGCCGGGGTGAGCGCGTCCCCGACATCCCCCCTGCCCGCTGCGTTCCGCAGATCGCGCCAGGCGAGCCAGTCGCTGTAGCCACCCGCGATCTCCACCCAGCGGCCATCGCCGTCGGCGACCAGGCTCTGGGTCACGACCGCGTCGAGGAAGCTGCGGTCATGCGAGACGAGCACCAGCGTGCCGGTGTACT
>DNIF01000044.1 GCA_003485715.1 Gammaproteobacteria bacterium | reverse complement strand
TTGAAGTGCTGCGGCTCATCAGCGCGGGCCTTGATTTGCCCTGTGTGGCGAAGACACTTGCACTCAGTCCGAAGACGGTCGCCACCCATCGGCGCAATCTGTTGCGGCGGCTGGCGGTGAGCAATGACGTGCAGCTCGCCAGTTGCGGCCGCCAGATGGGTCTCGTCACGGGCTTCGAGTAGCCAACGTGAACCGGCCGACTTGTCCGGGTCGGATCCTCGGTCCGGGGGTTGGCTCCCCACCCGGAGGTGGAAATGGGCGCGTTCTCGGGGTGAGGTCTGGAGTGGCTCGTGAAAGCAAGCCACTACTCGGGGTGCCGGTACGCTTGCAGGGGCAGTCAGCGTTACCCTGACGGGATGCAACGGCTGAATGCGTCCGAGGGATGGGTGGGCAAATGCGGGTAGCGGGTGCCGTGCCCGGTCAGGGTGGAGTGCGTCCGGCCGGGGAGGTCTTCGATCCGGCCTGCAGGCGCTGTCCACGCCTCGCGGCCTGGCTCGATAGCGCCCGGGAGAAGCATCCGGGCTACCACCTGGCACCCGTGCCGGCCTTTGGCGATGCCGCGCCGCGTCTGCTCATCGTGGGTCTGGCCCCGGGCTTTCATGGTGCCAACCGCACCGGTCGCCCCTTCACGGGTGACCACGCCGGGATCCTGCTGTACCGCACCCTGCATGCCCTTGGGCTCGCGAGCGCGCCGGGCTCGAACGATGCCGGCGACGGTCTTTGCCTGCACGGGGTGCGCATCACGAACGCCGTCCGCTGCGTGCCGCCGGCGAACGCACCGCGGACGGACGAGGTCCATCGTTGCAATGCCTACCTCACTCATGAGCTCGAGAGCCTCAGTCCACGGGCCGTGCTCGCCCTGGGACAGGTAGCGCACAGGGCGTTGTTGCGGGCCATTGGTGCCCGGCCTTCGCGCTTCGACTTCGCCCACGCAGCCGTGCACGACCTGTCACCCGATTTCATGCTCGTCGACAGCTACCACTGCTCCCGCTACAACACCCAGACACGCCGCCTGACCGACGACATGTTCCATGCCGCCATGAGTCGTGCTGCTGCGCTCGCGGGTCTCATTCCGGGCGATGGTGATGCCGACTGAGCGGCAGGCATTGCACCCGGTTGGCATACCCCACATCGACCCGATCGCCAGTGGTGTCTCGCCATGAGTGATGGTCCACCGGTGGAATCCACCCCCCCGCCGGAGTTCGATGGCCGTGCCGTGGCGCTGCGTCTTGCGCCCAAGCCGGGGGTGTATCGGATGATCGATCAGGAGGGCACCGTACTCTACGTAGGCAAGGCCCGTTCCCTGCGCAAGCGGGTCGCGAGCTACTTTCAGTCGACGCGCCAGCACACGCCCAAGGTGCGCGCGATGCTTTCGCACGTACAGCACGTCGAGGTCACGGTGACCCGCACCGAGGCCGAGGCCCTGCTGCTCGAAAGCAACCTCATCAAGGCGCTGCGACCGCGCTACAACATCGTCCTGCGCGACGACAAATCCTACCCCTACATCCGCCTGACCGCTGGCGAGTGGCCGCGGCTCGCCTTCCATCGCGGGCTGCGCCGCGCCGGTGAACGTTACTTCGGCCCCTACCCCAGTGCCGGCGCTGTGCGTGCCAGCCTGAATCTCCTGCAGAAGCTCTTCCGCATCCGCGACTGCGAGGAAACCTTCTTCCTCAATCGCACCCGCCCCTGTCTGCAGCACCAGATCGATCGCTGCAGCGCCCCCTGCGTGGGACTCATCACACCGGGTAGTTATGAGGAAGACGTGCGGCATGCCGTCCTCTTCCTCGAAGGACGCAGCGCCGAAGTGATCGAGGCGCTGGTCGGGCGCATGGAGGCGGCCGCCACACGTCTCGAATTCGAGCGCGCGGCGCGGATCCGGGATCAGGTGCAGCAGCTCAAGCAGGTGCAGAGCAGTCAGTACGTGAGCGCCGACACGGGTGACGTGGATGTGATCGCCTGCGTGGTCGAAGGTGGGATCGCCTGTGTGCAGGTCTTCACCATTCGGGGCGGCATGAATCTGGGCAATCAGCCATGGTTCCCGCGCGGTGTCGATGCGGATGCGAAGGCCACCGACGTGCTTGCTGCATTTCTGCCACAGTACTACCTCGGTGCCGGTGAGCGGCCATTGCCGGCGCGGATCCTGCTCAGCGATGTCATCGAAGATCTCGCGGCGCTGGCGGAGGCCTTTGCGAGCTATGCCGGACGACGGGTGCAACTGGCGGTACCTCAGCGTGGCATCGCAGTGAAATGGATGGGCATGGCTCTGGAGAATGCTCATGCGGCGATCACTCGCCAGTTGGCCGAGCGGGCGGGGGCGGAAGCACGGCTCATTGCGCTCGCTGATGCACTTGGTTTCGCGGGGGCGATCACCCGCATCGAGTGTTTCGATGTCTCACACACGCGCGGCGAGGCCCCGGTGGCGGCCTGCGTGGTGTTCGGACCCGAAGGGCCGCTGAAAGGCGACTATCGGCGCTTCAACATCGAGGGTGTCACCCCGGGCGACGACTACGGGGCAATGCGTCAGGCCCTCATGCGGCGTTACAGCCGCCGTGCACGCGAGGAGGCACCACTCCCGGACCTGCTGCTCATCGACGGTGGCACGGGGCAGGTGGCGGAGGCGGTCGGCGTGCTCGCGGAACTGCAACTGACTGACCGGATCCGGGTGCTCGGCATCGCCAAGGGGCCTTCGCGTAAGGCGGGTGCCGAGATCCTGATCGAGGCCGATGGCGGCACTGCCCCGCGACTCCCGCCGGGGTCGGCAGCCCTGCACCTCCTGCAGCAGGTGCGGGACGAGGCGCATCGCTTCGCCATCACGGGGCATCGCCAGCGTCGGGCAAGCGCCAGGACGCGTTCCGTACTCGAGGAGATCGAGGGGGTCGGGCCACGTCGACGCAAGGCGCTCATCCAGCATTTTGGCGGCCTGCCGGGGGTCAAGAGCGCTGGGGTCGAAGAACTCTGCCGCGTGCCCGGGATCAGTCAGGCACTCGCCCTCAAGATCCATGCGCGCCTGCACGAGGGCGTGACGACCAACTGACCGTGGATCGGGTGTTGCCGTGTGTGCGAACCATGCTCGACCCGATACACCGGCAGCCCTTCCTCCGGTATCGTCATCGGCGTTGCATCCTCCTTCTGCCGGGGTAGCCCTGATGAGCAACCTTCCGAATTCGCTCACGTGGCTGCGGGTCGCGCTGGTCCCACTGCTGGTCGTCACGTGGTACTGGGGAGGCGAATCCACGCGTTGGCCCGCCGTACTCGTGTTTGCCCTCGCCGGATTCACGGACTGGCTGGATGGCTGGCTGGCGCGGCGACTCGCCCAGACCAGCCCCTTCGGTGCCTTCCTCGATCCGCTGGCCGACAAGCTCCTCGTGTTGTCGGCCCTGGTGCTGGTGGTCGATCGCTACGGCGGGCCCTGGCTCACGCTACCGACGGTGCTCATCGTGACGCGGGAGATCGCCGTGGGCGGAGTCAGGGAGTGGGCGGCACGCCGCGGCGTCAGTGGCTCGGTGCCGGTCTCATGGCTGGGGAAGCTCAAGACGATGTCGCAGATGCTGGCCTTGCTGCTTCTGCTCGGGGGTGGTGAGGTCGCCGGGGTGAACCTGCTGGACCTTGGCATCGGGTTGCTGGTCATTGCCGCGGCCTTGAGCCTGTGGTCGTTGCTGGAGTACCTGAAGCTCGCCCGCCGGCTGATTGCCGAGGCCGCCTGAGGTGATCACCCGCGGCACGGGCGCGCCGCCCTGCCCCGTGCCGAGGTCGGCTTGACTCTCCCCCGGCGC
>DNIF01000005.1 GCA_003485715.1 Gammaproteobacteria bacterium | reverse complement strand
CTTCAAGTTCACGGCGGGTGGGGCGACGCCTGGTCTGGCCCGCGTCGCTGCGCCGCACGGCGATCCCGGCCGCCACATCGGCGCTCAGGTAACGGTGCCCGGCATGTACCCGGCGCAGGGCCAGGAGCATTTCTTCCGTGGAGGCCTGCTTGCTCACGTAGCCAGCCCCACCGGCCTCGATGAAGCGGGCAGGCAACACCCCATCGACGTGCTGTGACAGCCCCAGCACGCGCAAACCCGGGCGCTGAGCGATGAGACGGCGGGTGGTTTCAACACCGCCCATACCCGGCATGCTGAGATCCATCAACACGACATCCACACCGAGCTGGCGCATCAGCAGGCGCGCCTGCTCCCCGGTCTCGGCTTCGGCCACCACCCGCACCTCGCCGCTCCTGGCGAGCGTGCTGGCCACACAGGCGCGGATGAGGCGCTGGTCATCCACCAGCAGTACGCGAATCATGACCCCTCCCGATGGGTTCGTCAGTCAGATCTGTGAGGCCTTGGCGAGCTGTCGTGGGATTTCGGACCCTCACTGCAACCGCCCTAGCGCGGGGAGAGATGCCTTGGGCCCGCACCCGAGCGGCAGCCTAAGGGGGATGACGGTGGCACGGACCGGGCGGGCGGCGCGGATTTTTCAGGAATTCGTGGCGTGATCCCCATGACGGGTGAGCCGCACGGTGCCATCGGCAATGGCCGCAAGCTGCAGCAGCCAGTCCACACCAAGGCCTCGCAACTCCGTGCCTACTGACTCACTTGGCGGTATCACCGCCAGCGAAGGCACATCGATGAAGCGGCAGAGGTCGACCAGTGACTGAATGAGCAGTGCCCGCTCCGGCGACCTCGGGCCAGACTCGCTGAGCCAGTCCGGCAGATGCAGGCAACTCACCCCGGCGCGGCGCAGCAGGGTAGCCGTGAGCCCCGTGCCGTGCCGGTAGCGCAGGGCCACGCCACAGCCGAAGGCTCGCAGCCCGGCCACCACATTCTGCAGCCTTTCGTGTTGACCCTCGTGAGTGAGGCCCAGTTCGAGCATGAGGCGCGAGGGGCTCACACCACTGGCCAGCAGCCGCTCCCCGACGTGCTCGACGAAGGTCTCGTCGTCCAGCGCCGGATCACTCATGGGCACGAACCACAGTGTCTGCGCGTCGACATCCGCTGCCGATGCCCGGGCGATGACTTCCTCCAGCATCCAGTGGTCCCAGGCGCGTGCCAGCGATGCGTCGGTATTGACGCTGGCCGCTTCCACCTGCAATCCATCGAGTAGCCGTGGCACCAGGGCGAGGGCAACCGGCGCGGTTTGGTCGTCATTGCCCATCCTCACGGGCGCGAGGTCGCTCACCAGACCATACTCGGCACCACCTGCCAGTGCAGCCCGCAGTACCTCCGGATCCGCAATGAGCTGGCGATCCGGATCGCCCCCAGCCAGCGCAATGGAGAGCCGTTCAAGCACGGCCTGAGGTAGCTCTGCGCCGGGTCGGAAGTGGCGTAGCGCCACCCGCAGGCGAGGCAGCCGAGTGTCGGCCTCGAGCTGCGCTGCCACAGCGCGCATGGCCGCCTTCCAGGCAGCCTTCTCGCTGCAACCGGGCGGCGCATAGGCGAGCAGATCGCCGTCTTCGAGGCGGGCACAGCGACTGTTCTCGGGCAGCGAGCAACGCAGCATCTCGATCACGTCGCTGCAGTCGCTCGCAGCCTTTCCAAGGCCACGCCAGCGGGCGAGTTGTGCGTCAAGCGATGCGCCGGTTGCGCCACACTGCGGCACCAGACCATCGAGCTCGCGCAGCAGACCGACCTCATTCCATAAGCCACTCTCCGCATCGATCACCGCCGCCGCCTGCAGACGGGCGTCCGCGGCATCCACCATCGACAGCAGGGCCTGTGCGACCGGCTCCTCGGTCACGGCGACAGGCACGATCCGTCCACGCATGAGCTGCAAGGCGAGTTCGCGCAGGGTCATGCCGTGCAAACGCTCGGCAGCAGGGTCCGTGAAGGCGAACTGTCGTTGTTCATCGCCCACCCACACCAGTCGCAGCAACTCATCTGCCTGTTTCGGTCGCCGCAGCAGCACTTCGTCTCCTACCCGCAAGGCACGGGCGCGGCTGAACCAGGGCAGGAGCGCCTCCGGCACCTGCTCGGAAAGCGATCCATGCTCCTCCTCCGGCCGGCGTCGCGACTGCACCAGCGCCAGCGCCTCTGCATGACGGGTCACGAGCGACGCACTGGCGGCGGCCACGGCCTCGCGTTGCGTGACCAGCGTGGCCTCGAGTTCTCGGGCGACTTCCAGGAACATCGCCGGACTCGCCTGACCGGGCACGCTGAGACGCTCCAGCAGTTCGCTGACCGACAGCCCGCAGGGCGTGACCGCCTGCTCCCCTTCCACCCAGACGAGTCGGCTCAGGGCCGAGGCCAGGCGACGTACGGGGTGGGTCGGATCGGTAAGGACACTCGGGTCGTGAGCGACTGCGGGCAGCACGCTGCCCCGCAGGTCACCGAGGGCCGCCCGCTGGACCGGGCCGACGCGCGGATCGGCCACCAGACCAGTCAGGAAGTCGTCGACGAAATGACCGGCCACGGCGGCAGCCGGCTGCGGCAGGTCGGCGTAAGGCACGAGCACGGCATTGGACTCTGCGGCTGCGGCCCGAATGGCACCTGTGGATGGAGACAGCGCAGGCCCCGGGGCCGTCGGTTGCATCTGCGTGTACGCATGCGCCAGACCGGCCCCGCGGGGGGCATCCGGCCAGCCCGTTCCCGCCGCTGCCTGCGCCCGCGTGGCCTGCGGCACGTGGTCGCTGGCCACGCAGGTGCCGGCCCCGGGCACGCCCGGCATGAGACGGTTGTAGAGGCGGGTAAGGGCATGCGCCTGCACCTGACCCACGGCCATGGGCGCGGACACAGCCTCCTCGCCCCGGCCCATGAACCCCACCCCCGGCTGACCCAGCGTGCGCTCGAAGGGCGATTCACTGCCGGGTGCGACCGGCCATTGCCCGGGCATTTGACCCATCGCTGCCGGAACGGCCCCGGCCGAAGCCGCCGCCGAGCCTGCGGCGAATCCGGGAGTCGATACCGGACCGCTGATGGCCGGCTGGACCGGTTCCGGTGGTGGCTCCTGCTGCTGCGGCTGGTCGCTGGTCTCCGCCACGACCCGGACTTCGCCACGCCGTGGCAGGGGTCGCGGCTCTGCCTCGGCCTCGAAGCCGGCCTCGACCAGTCGCCGCGCACAATCGCCGTAGAACTCACCGATGCGGCTGACGAACAATTCATTGAAGATGGATTGCGCCATCTGGCGCACCGCCATTTCGCGCGTCTGTCCCTGCACCATCGACCAAAGGGCACGCACCAGTGTCCGCGGCGACAGCGGGCCCTCGCTGACGTCGAACGCAGAGCCCAGCGCCGCCACCAGCATCGCGTTCAGGCGAAACAACAGACTGCGATGGGCCGCCTCGACGCGCGAGGCCAGATCCGCCTCGGCCAGGAAGTCCTCGAAGGCATCGTTATCGATGAGGCTGAGCGTCAACTCGCCGCCGGCGGCCGTCGGTGTGGGCTCTGCCTCACCCGATCGCAGCGTGGGGTCATCGAAGCGCGCCAGAACCTGCTCGAGTGATCGCGTCAGATTCCGGGGCGCTTCACGCTCGAAGGTCTGATGCACGTCCATGAGCCGATGCTGCAGGCTGGAGGGTGCCTCGGCGGCGATGCGAAAGAGGCGCTGCTTGAGCGCCGCCACCCACAGTGGGCCCCAGTGCTGGAGGTTCCGCTCGAGTTGCCCGCGCAACGTGGCCCGCAGTTCCTTATGCTCGAGCGGTGTCTCTGCCGCCGGAGTCGGCGGGCGTGTTGCCTCGCTGAGCAGTCGGTCCGTGTCGGCAGCCGCCGCGTCGAGGAACATGAGCCCGACGCCCTCACCGCTGGTCTGACGGATCTCCACCGTGATGCTGGCCGGCGGAGCACCCGCGGGGCTGATCCGGAGCCGACCACGCGCGCCGGCACCGGGCAGCGCCCGCGCGTCGGGCCGCTTTCCCACGGCGAGATAGGCACCGCCGACACAGTAGTCGCGCGTGATGCCTGCGAGTTCATCACCACCCTCGAGCGTCAGTACGGCGGGCCAATGCACCCGATGACGCGCGAAACGGCGCCGGGCGGCGGGCTCGAGGGCAAGGGCTTCCATGGGGTGAGCTATTCCGTGACGAGGGTTGCGTCAGGGATAGCGGCCGCGGCCCGGGCGCGATTGAGCCCGGGGATCCCCCGTGCTGGGTGTCCCGGCGCTCAGTTGGACAGCGTCAGACGGCCAAAGAAGGCCTCCGGGGCCTCGGGTTCGCCAAACAGATGCCCCTGCGCGTAGTCCACACCGATCTCACGCAGCGCGTTGCGCACGCCCTCCGTCTCCACGTGCTCTGCGACCGTGCGCTTGCCGAGACGCTCGCCCAGGTGCTGCAGCTGCCGCAGGAGCCCCAGCTGACGCAGGGGCTCGCGAAAGAGTCGCCCATCGAGTTTCAGCAGATCCACCGGCAGTGAGCGCAAGAGGTGGAAGGACGCAAGCCCGGCACCAAAGTCGTCGATGGCAAAGCGGCAACCACGGCGCTGCAAGGCCTCGATGAGCATGCAGGCCTGGCGAATGTCGGGGATAGCGGCCGTCTCGGTGATCTCGAAGCAGAGCTTCTCCGGTGACAGGCCGGTCGCGCGGAACTGCCGCAGTACATGTGCGAGGAAGTCCGGTTGCCCGAGTGATGGGCCTGAGAGATTGACAGTCACGAAGTCGAGTCGCGAGAGGGCCTCCGGCCATTCGGCGAGCAGCGCGCAGGCGCGGCTCACCACCCAGCGATCCACCCGGTGCATGGCACCGGTACGCTCCGTCTCGAGCAGGCGAAGGCCTGGTCTCTCCACCAGGCCGTCGCCGTTGCGTACCCGCAGCAGAAACTCGGCTGCGACCACCGGTTCTTCCATGTTCGCGCCGATGCGGGTAATCGGCTGGATATGGAGCAGCAGACGTTGCTCGTTGAGAGCCGGCAGCAGCCCGGCGGAATATTCGTGCAGCACACCGGGGTTGACGGACTGGCTCGTGGTCCGACCGGCCGGCTGCATGGGAAGCCCTGCCTCAGCGAGGACGGCGCCGTTGTGACCCGGATCGGCCTCCGTCACCGTCAGCGATAACCGCTCGGCCGCGGCACCCAGGGAGCGTCCAAGCGCAGCGCGCAATTCCCCAGCCACGACCTCACCCTGTGCAAGACCGCAATTGCGCATCACGGCCCGGTAGCCACCATCGGGTGCCGTGACCCAATCGTCGATCACCGTCGTCCAGCGATCGAGGATCGTCTCGATCGCGCGCGTCAGCGACGGATGCAGCGGCTCATCGACTTTGCTTCGAACCCCGATCACGACCTGCGTGACGATCGGGTTGCCGCCCGGCTCAGCCGCTCGGCATTGGGTAGTCGGACGACCGGGAAACACGCGGATGAGGTCTATACCGCCGAATCCACGCCCGATGGCGTATTCGTAGACCCAGAGCCAATCATCGCGGTGGAAGACTCGTGCATCCCAGTGTGCAACCGACCCGTCACGTGCGGTCAGACGGCCAAGATGAGCGCTGATGGTGTCGATGTCGTCCGGGTGATAGCCCGTGATAAGGGGCGCGCCAAGCTGCGGCACGCCAACCACGGCCCCCATGACGTCGATCCCGTCGACCCGACCGGTATCGCTCACGAGCATTCGAAGCACGCCGGATGGAATCGCGCGCACCGGAGACCCGTTCAGGGTGCTAGCGTTTTTGCTCTCTCCCGGATCACTCAAGCAAGCACACCGGACCCAGTGAACCCGCGCGCGGCGGGGTACCGTTGATGAGGTGACGGACGACTGACCCCGGGTGAACGACCGCGGTCGAGATATAGTCCCGAAGATGCAGACATCGTCGCACTTGGGCGTGGGAGTGTGGCACGCGCGACAACGGCTGGCGAGCCCCACGATTTATCGGCAGGAGCGTGGCGCTCAGCGCGAATTGTGCGCCTCGCCGCCGATCAGCACCTCGCCGCGGGTGAGGCCGGTGGTGCCCGTGCGCATGTCGAAAGCGGTGACAGTGAGGCTCCAGCGGCCCGCCCCAGCCAGCGGCAGGCGAGTGGAGAATCGATTGGGTTCACCCGCGTAGCCGAGCGTCGCCCGCAGCGCAGGACCGCCCTCGGGCGCCTCGGCGGATACCTCGACCCGCTGCTGATTGGCGTCCCACAGACCGCCCGGACTCAACGGACAGCCGCAGAGCATCATTACCTCCGCGACCACCTCGATGCCCTCGCCAGCCGGCAGCGGCAAGTGTGTCCCGGGTGCGGGGTGAATGATGGTGACCGCCATTCCGGGCAGCTCCAGTACCCAACCGTTGCCGGGCCCCGTACCAAGGCCCGGCAGGATCCAGCGCTCAGCCGTTACCCGCGCCGCCACGTGCGGCAGACCGAGTGGGCCCTCCACCTCCGCCCGCACACGCCGCGGGGCCGTGAGGTCCAGCACGGTGCGAAAGACGGCAGTCTCGGGCGTCACCAGTTGGGGGCTGCGCCCGCTCGCCTGCATGATCCGCTCGGTATCGCCCGTGCCGCCGGCGGTGACGCCGGTGGCGAGCACCGTCCCCTGAGCGACATCGACCAGTGTCACGCGCGCACCACCGGTGCGATCGCCCATGAACTTCGCGCCCTCGCTCAACACCCGCACTTCGATGGTCGTGGGTTCCGACTGCGCTGCATCGGCGCAGAGCACGGCACCCGCAAGGGCCAGTGACCACCGCCACCACCCACCCGCGTGCGTCACTCGGGCTGCTCCGGATGGGCGGCCACGGCGGGCCAATCGATGGCGAACACTCCGCGCAGATCGCCTTCGGCGAAGCCGGTGGCACGGTCCTGCGGATAATGGGTGCCAATGGCCGCCTGCACGGCCGGATCGATCTGCGTGCCGTGGCAGCCGAGGCACATGGGTCCCGTGGGAATGGCGCGCAGGTAGCGGAGGTGCCGGCCAGTGGGGCCCGTGTAGGCCACGAGCTGCTCGCGCGGCCGGCCCGGGGCCACCAGGGGCTCTGCCTCGAAGGCCGGCAACAGACCCAGGGTGACGGCATCAGGCGCTGCATCCGGGTTGCGGTTGCGGCGGGCCTGCCGGCTGACGAGCGCACCGCTTGCGCGTGACAGCCGCTCGGCGATGGCGGGTGCCCGCTCCCGGCACACGGCGACGGCCCCCACGAGGCCCGCCTTCGCCACGGCCTCACCGAGGGCGGCCTGCAACTCGCCCATGAAGGTGTCGGCCAGGTGACGCGAGCGTTCGAGCATGGCGGGATCGGTGACCGGCTCGGCCGCTGCCGACGAGCCCACCGACTCGGGCCGTGCGGCGAGCGGCGCAGAAGCCGGGGGGCTCAAGGGCGGCGGCTCGATGACTTCGGCCTGCGCGGGGAGCCATCCGAACAACAGAAGGACCCCAAGCAGAGCACCTGCCGCACCGCACCGCGGTCGGAGCCCGCAGCGCTCTCGGGCGCACATGAGGGGCTGCTCAAGGATGGCCACCGCCCCCTCCTGCCGCCCGTCCAAGCCGCCCGGCGAAGGTATGCAGCGCCATGCCCGCCACCATCGCCACCAGGAAGGTCAGGGCCGCCCAGGGTGCGACCGCGAGGTTCGCGACGGCCGGCCCCGGACAGAGCCCCGCGATGCCCCAACCGGCACCGAAGAGAACCGCCCCGATGACCAGTTCGCCCGTCACTCCACGTGTGCCCGGCACGTGCCAGCGCTTGCCTGCCAGCGGCTGCGACAGGGCGGGGCGCAGGCGCCAGGCCACGATCATCGGCAGCAGGGCGCCACCCATCACGAAGGCGAGGGTCGGATCCCAGCGCCCGGTAACGGCAAGGAAACCGCGCACGCGGTCGGGATCGAGCATTCCGCTCAGCGCCAGCCCCACGCCGAAGAGGACACCAGCAACCAAAGCAACGAGGGTTTGCATGCTCAGGACCCCATGAGCGCGACGGTGAGCATACCGGTCGCCATGAAGGTCAGCGTTGCCACTACCGATCGCGTGGATAGCCGCGAAAGCCCACAGACGCCGTGACCGCTGGTGCAACCACTGCCCATGCGGCTGCCAAGCCCTACCAGCAGGCCACCGGTGATGAGGGTCGCAGGCAGATCCGGGAAGGTCACCGGTACCGGCCCGATGAGTGCGCCCACGAGCGCGGCCCCGAGGGGCAGACCGACCGTGAAGGCAAAAGCGACGCGCCAGGGCGCATCGCCACCCAGGGCGAGGCTGTTGGCAACGAGACCGGAGACACCGGCGATGCGACCCGTGCCGAGCAACATCAGTGCGGCCGCGAGGCCGATCAACAGGCCGCCCAGAAAGCCGGGGCCGGGCAACGCGTAGTCGGGCAACATGAAATTCCTGACTCCAATGGCTGAGGGTTATGCCGGCAGTCTAACGGAGAAGCTCGCTCCGGACCTGTGCCCGAGCGGCATGACGACCCGGCTCAAGCCCGATCGGTTTCCACCTTCTAGACTCCCTTCGGGACCCGGCCCGTGGTTGCCAGCCAGGGACTTCGCTCGCGCCCGAGGCCAACGGCTCCCGATCCACAACACAACCAGGAGGACGAGCACCATGAGCACGGCAGCACAGTGTCCATACGCCGCAGTACACGGCTCCCGCACGACACCGGACGCCCGATCCAATCGCGACTGGTGGCCGCAGCAACTCAACCTGCGCATGCTGCATCAGCAGTCCGAGCGGTCCAACCCGCTCGGCGCGCAATTCGAGTACGCGCAGGCCTTTGCGAAGCTCGACTACGCCGCGCTGAAGCGCGATCTGCACGCGCTCATGACCGACTCGCAGGACTGGTGGCCGGCGGACT
>DNIF01000192.1 GCA_003485715.1 Gammaproteobacteria bacterium | reverse complement strand
AGCTCCAGGCAGAGCGCCCGGGGATCGTGAAATTGTTCGATGCCGTGGCGGAAACCGTGCCCGAAGGCGTCTCGCTGACATCCTTCCAGCAAAAGGAACGCGCCCTGACCTTCAGCGGCACCGCGCGTTCCAACGCTCGGGTGTCGAATTACATGAAGCGGATGGAACGGTCGGAAGTCATTTCGCCACCTGCCCTTACCGTGATCGAAACGCGCACGAGGGACGGCCAGCGCTACGCCGATTTTCAGCTCAAGGCCAGTCAGATCGTCGTGGCAGATGATGAGGCCGAAGGGGCTGCTGCTGCATCCAAGGGTGGCAAGCCATGAAGCTCTCCGAACTCAACGAGCTCGACTTCAACAACGTCGGCACATGGCCATTGCCCGTCAAAATCGGCTCCGTGGTCATCCTGATGGCGCTCATACTCGCGGCGGTCTGGTACTTCGACACCCAGCACCGGGAAGTCGAGCTGGCCGCCGTGCGTGCCACTGAGGGTGAACTGCGAACGAAGTTCGAGCGCGACCAACGCAAGGCAGCAAACCTTCCGGCCTTGAAACAGCAACTCGCACTGATCGAGGAGAGCTTCGGTTCGATGCTGGAGCGCCTGCCAAGCACCAGCGAGATCCCGGAGCTGTTGGTGGAGATCTCCCAGCAAGGTCTGGGCGCGGGGCTCGAGTTCGAGCTCTTCAAGCCCCAGGGAGAAGTGCCTGCGGATTTCTACATCGAGCTGCCAATCCAGATCAGGGTGATCGGGTCCTATCACCAGTTCGGTCGCTTCGTGAGTGGCGTCTCGGCGCTCAACCGTATTGTCACGACGCATAACGTGAGTATCAAACCACGGGGTGACGCTGGGGGGCTTCTGGTGATGGAGGCTACGGCCAAGACCTACCGCTATGCGGACGATGAGGCTGACGGAGGCCGCAAGTGAGCATCTTGCGACTGCATTCCGTTCGGACGCTGACGTTGGCGCTGCTCAGCGCCCTTGGGGGCTGCGCTGATCCTGGGCTGTCAGAGCTGGAGGCCTATGCAGCGGAGGTCAGGGCCCGTCCGGGTGGTGTCATCGAGCCACTGCCAGAGTTTCGCATCGTCGCCAACTACCTCTACCGGGCAGCAGACGCGGGGGTACGGGATCCCTTCCAACCCTTCCTCGACCAGGAGAAAAAGGCCCCGGAAGCGGTCGTCACACGCGATCCACAGCAAGAGGCATTCGAGTTCGAGGTCAAGGTACGGCCCAAGGAAGAACTGGAAGGGTTCGACCTCGACGCACTGCGTATGGTGGGCACGATGCAGAACGACGGTGCGATGTGGGGGATTGTGGTGGATCCAACCGGCACCGTACATCGGGTGCAGATAGGCAACTACCTTGGCCGCAACGCCGGCAAGATTACCGCGATAAGCGAGGCCCGCATCGACCTGCGCGAAATCATCGGCGATACGGACGCGGGTTACGACGAGCGACAGGCCAGCATGGCGCTGCCGGAAGAGACTTGAGATGGATGCCGCAGACGGTCGCAAGAACCAGACCTGTGGTCATGGCCTGAACGGTTGGTGTACGGCCAACGTCAGCCGCTGCATATGCGAGGAGACCCAGCCATGAACCTGCACCACCAAAAGCGAACCTTGATGCTGGTTCGAGTCGTGATACTCGCACTCTGTGGCACGGGCGTGAACTACGCCACTGCCGCCACGCTTGACGCAGTGACCCACTCGGCCCTGCCCGGGAATCGCGTCCAGGTGCGCCTGCAACTGGATGCAGACCCCGGCATCGAACCGCTGACATTCACGGTCGACAATCCGGCGCGTATCGCCATCGACCTGCCGGGAATCACGCTTGCAACCAAGGATCGCATCCGCAACATCGGCATCGGTGCAGTGGAGTCGGTGAACATGGTCGAGGCGGACGGACGCACGCGAGTCGTGCTGAAGCTGGTCGACATGGTCCCCTACAACATCGAGCGCAAGGGAAATGCCGTACTGGTGACCGTCGAATCAGGGACCCTTGCGATGAAGGACCCGCTGCCGCCCCAGGCCCGTGGCGATGTAGCGGCCGCCGATGCCGACGGCGCTCGCCCCAGCATCCGCAATGTGGACTTCCGGCGCGGCGATGCCGGTGAGGCGCGGATCGTGGTGCAGCTTTCCACACCCGATGTCGCGGTGAATATCGAAGAACAGGGCGGCAAGCTGCTGGTGGATTTCCCGACCGTCCATCTGCCCGAACCACTGAATCGGCAACTTGATGTCGGCGACTTCGCCACTCCGGCCAAGGTCGTCGACACGATTCGCTATGGCAACGGCACTCGCATCATCGTTACGCCCACGGGGGAATTCGAGCACCTCGCCTATCAGACCGATGAACAGTTCACGCTGGAGTTGCGGCCCCTGAGCAAGGAGGAGGTCGAGGCCGCGCGCAAGGAACGTCTCGGCTACACGGGCGAGCGGCTATCGCTCAATTTCCAGGACATCGAGGTGCGCGCAGTACTCCAGCTCATCGCGGACTTCACCGAGCAGAACCTCGTCACCAGCGATACGGTCGGTGGCAGCGTGACCCTCAGGCTGAAGAACGTGCCGTGGGATCAGGCGCTCGACATCGTGCTCAAGACCAAGGGGCTCGGCCTGCGCAAGACCGGGAACGTCCTTCTGGTGGCGCCGCAGGAGGAACTCGCGCAGCGCGAGAAACAGGAGCTCGAGGCCCGGCAGGCGCTGGCGGAACTGGCACCGCTACGTACCGAGTTCGTGCAGGTCAACTACGCCAAGGCGTCGGATCTTGCGGCGCTCATCAAGTCTGAGCAGAACCGGCTGCTGTCCGAACGAGGCAACGTCACGATCGACGATCGCACCAATACCCTGCTCGTGCAGGACACGGGTGAGCGGCTGGCCGATATCCGCAAAGTGGTAGAGACGCTGGATATCCCGGTGCGTCAGGTGCTCATCGAGTCGCGCGTTGTGGTCGCGAACCAGACCTTCCTGCAGGACCTCGGCGTGCGTTTCGGCCTGTCACGGAACCTCAATCCGGCCGGTGCACCTGACATCGGCAGAATCGGTGGCAGGCGCCCTGGCAACACCAGCTTCGGACAGGGTACGGCCTTCATCAACGAAGGCTCCGAAGGTATCGAGCAGTACATCGTCGATCTGCCGACCGTGCTCGATACCACACCCGCCGGCGCCATCGGTCTCGCGGTAGGCAAGATCGGTACGCTCCTGCTGCAGCTCGAGCTGCAGGCCGCGCAGTCGGAGAACCGGGCCGAGACGATCTCCGCGCCGCGCATCATCACGGCCAATCAGAAGGAAGCGATCATCGAACAGGGACAGGAAGTCCCCTTCGCGGCCTTCGCGGGCGTAGGCGGCGCGGCGATTGCCAACGTGCAGTTCAAGAAGGCGGTGCTGGCGTTGACGGCCAAGCCCCAGATCACGCCTGACGAGCGCATCATCATGGACCTGGAGGTACGCCGTGACACGGTCAACCGCACCGATCCGGCCGCTGCCGGTGCGCCACCCATCGACACCAGCCGCGCCGTCACCCAGGTGCTGGTCGATAATGGCGAGACGGTGGTGCTGGGCGGCGTGTTCGTCTCCACGAATCAGCGCGGCACGGATCGCGTCCCCTTCTTCGGCGATTTGCCCTACGTTGGCTGGTTGTTCAAGCGTGAGGGGCGCACGGAGGAAAAGCGTGAGCTGCTCATCTTCGTCACCCCGAAGATCCTGAAGGACACTGTGGGCGCCGGTTAACCTGGC
This sequence comes from Gammaproteobacteria bacterium, assembly GCA_003485715.1. Lineage (GTDB taxonomy): Bacteria > Pseudomonadota > Gammaproteobacteria > UBA7966 > UBA7966 > UBA7966. The sequence goes on along the minus strand of DNIF01000192.1, from coordinate 6,185 downwards.
TATTGGGGCGACGTGGGGTTGCGGCCGTCGGAGACGGCATGAGCGAGGCAACGGCAAGGCCGGCAAGCGGCGACGGGGGCAGCGCGAAAAGTGTGTTTCTCGTCGGGTGCATGGGCGCCGGCAAGAGCACCGTCGGGCGACAGCTTGCCCGTTCGCTGAATCGTCCCTTTTTCGACAGTGATCGCGTCATCGAGGAGCGAACCGGCGCGTCCATCCCCCTCATTTTCGAGCGCGAGGGGGAGTCCGGCTTCCGCGAGCGCGAGGCGCAGGTCATCGACGAGCTGACTGCACAACCGAGTATCGTGCTCGCGACCGGTGGTGGCGCGGTGCTTTTGCCCGAGAACCGCGAGCACCTGCGGCATCGTGGGCTGGTTGTCTACCTTGAGGCGACATTGAACCAGCTGGTTGAACGCACGCGAGGGGATCGTTCGCGACCTCTTCTCATGAACACAGACCCGCGTGAGCGACTCCAGGAACTGTTGCAGCAGCGGGACCCTCTGTACCGCGGGGTCGCCCATTTGATAGTCCCAACCGCTCACCGTACAGTGCGCCAGCTAACCAACCTGATCGCCATGGAGCTCGACCGCCCGTGTTGAAGCTGGAAGTCGGACTCGGTGACCGCAGCTACCCGATCCACGTTGGCCGCGCGATCCTGGGAGGCTCGGAGCTGTATGCGCCGGTCCTGCGTAGCCGCCAGATATTGGTGGTCAGCAATCCGACGGTTGCCGGGTTCTGGCTTGCGCCTCTGGAGCGCGCCCTCGCCGAATGGGCACCACAGACGCTGCTCATCAGCGATGGCGAGGAACACAAGAATCTCGCCACCCTCGAGTCCATTCTGACGCGGCTACTCGAGCTGCGTTTCGATCGCAACTGCACCCTTGTGGCGCTCGGTGGTGGTGTGGTTGGGGACATCACCGGCTTTGCGGCAGCGGTCTATCAGCGCGGTGTGCAGTTCATTCAGATCCCGACCACTCTGTTGGCCCAGGTGGATTCATCCGTCGGTGGCAAGACCGCAGTCAACCATCCGCTCGGTAAGAACATGATTGGCGCCTTTCACCAGCCAAGGGCGGTGATTGCCGACCTCGCCACCCTTGGGACGCTGCCGGAGCGCGAATACGCCGCGGGTCTGGCCGAGGTGATCAAGTACGGGCTCATCCGTGATGGCCATTTCTTCGAATGGCTGGAGGCCAACATGACACGTCTGCGCGCCCGGGATCCTGAGGCGTTGACACACGCAGTGGCGCGCTCCTGTCGGATCAAGGCTGAGGTGGTTGCCATCGACGAACTCGAGTCTGGCCTGCGCGAGATCCTCAACCTCGGGCACACCTTCGGTCACGCGATTGAAACAGGCATGGGTTACGGCAGCTGGTTGCATGGCGAGGCGGTGGCGGTTGGCATGTCACTCGCCGCAGATCTCTCCTGTCGGTTGGGCCGCATCGATTCCGATCTTCGCTTGCGAATCGACCGACTCATCCGCGCGGCCGGCCTGCCAGTCGATGTCCCCCGGGATCTCGATCCCGCGCGCATGTTGGAACTCATGCGGGTCGACAAGAAGGCACGAGACGGCAGGCTACGCCTCGTGCTGCTGGAGCGTCTTGGCTCGGCGATGGTGACCGCTGATTACCCCTCTGGGGCACTTGATGCCACCCTCGCGCGTGCGCCTGACGCAACCGCCTAGGGAGCCATCACGGCTGGGCGGTACATGAACGGGCCGCTTGCTTCGTGGGCTACGCCGCTTCAGTCCCCGGGCGGTCGCGCCCATCCGGAAGATCCGCCACCGTTTCGCACGGAGCACATGCGTGACCGTGATCGAATCGTGCACAGTGCGGCCTTCAGAAGGCTCGAGCAAAAGTGCCAGGTGTTCGCGAGTTATGAGGGCGACATGTTTCGATCGCGTCTCACGCACACCCTGGAGGTCGCACAGATTGCCCGCACCGTCGCCTCGGCGCTGCAACTCAACGAGGCACTCACCGAGGCGATCGCGCTCGCCCACGATCTCGGGCACGCTCCCTTTGGTCATGCCGGGCAGCACGCACTCGATGCCTGCATGGCCACGCATGGTGGCTTCGAACACAACGCCCATGGCCTGCGCATCGTGGACCTGCTCGAAGATCGCTACGCAGCATTTCCCGGGCTCAATCTCACCCTCGAGACCCGCCAGGGCATCCTGAAACATTGCTCACGCGCGCGTGCGGGCGCACTCGGTGCCGTGGCGGTCCGTTTCATCGAGGGCGGGCAACCGTCCCTGGAGGCGCAGGTGGCGAACATCGCCGATGAGATCGCCTACAACAACCACGATGTGGACGACGGTCTGCGCGCCGGGCTGCTGCAACCCGCGCAGGTTCTTGCCTACGAACCATTCGCGCGCGCCGCCGTGGCGGTGCAAAGGCAGTGGCCGCAGCTGGATGACCGTCGCCTCATGCATGAAGTGATTCGCCGGTCCATCGATGCGAACGTGACGGATCTCATTCGCAACAGCCAGGAGCGGCTGGCGGATGCCCGCGTGACTTGCCCGGGGGACGTGCAAGCATTCGGCGAGCCGCTGGTGGCGTTGTCGCCCGCCATGCGCGAGCATCACCTTGCCGTGAAGCGCTTCCTGCGGGATGCCCTCTACCAGCACCATCGGGTCCATCGCATGGCGATGAAGGGGCGCAGGCTTGTGCGCGAGTTGTTCGCCGCCTTCGCCGACGAGCCACGTCTGTTGCCCCCCGAATGCCAGCGCGAAGACGTCCCGGCGCAGATGCAGGCCATCAGCGACTACATCGCGGGGATGACTGACCGCTTTGCGGTGGCCGAGTATCGGCGCGTCTTCGAGGCTGGAGTCCCGACATGAGCCAAGCGCAGGAGGCACCACCCTTCTTCTGGTTGTCGCCGGCGCTGGAGCAGCGCCTTGATCTTTTGCTGCATCTGATCGAGTTCGGCCAGCAGGCGGTCGTGCTGACCGGGCCGGAGGGCTCCGGCAAGACGGCCCTGCTGACGGAACTGCTGCAGCGTGCTCCCGAGAACTGGTCCTGGGCGATGCTGGATGGAGCGGCCGCCGCCACTACCGAGGAAGTGGCGGGGCACCTTGCCGAGGCCTGGGAGCCTGGCATTGCCGCCGAGGCTGGGGGAGACGGCGATCCCACCGAGGGGCTCATGACGGTCCTTGCAGGCTGGGCGCGTCGGGATCGGATACCGGTGATCCTGCTCGATGATGCGGATCGCGCCCACGATGCCATGCTCGTGTCCTTGTTGAATGTCGTTTCGCGTCTGGGCGCACGCTGCCGACCGCGGTTGCTGCTCGTGGGTAGACCGGTGCTGGAGGCTCGTCTGGCGTCGTCACCCCTGCGCGGGCTACTCGGTGGCATGCCGCACAGCCTGGAGATGCCTCCGCTCGAGGAGCCAGAGGTGGCGGATTACCTGGCCGCGCGCCAGCAGGCCGATGGGCTTCGGGGGGTGCGGTTACCGCCCGATGCAGTGCGGCGCCTGCACCGCGAGACCGGGGGACTGCCCGGCCCCCTGTATGCGCGCTTCGTGCGCGCGGTGGCCGCTGTCGCCGCCGCGGAGGCCGAGCCGGCGGAGCGTGTCGCCAAGGCCCCCGCGCTGGGCGCGCCGCAGGCGCGCAAGTACGCCCTGGTGATGGGGCTCGTTGCCTTCATCTTCGTGACCAGTCTGCTCGTGCGGGCGCTGCTCTGGCGTGACCCCGCCCCGGAGGCGGTGGGTGAGTCCGCAGGATCGGTCATCGATACGCTGGTCTTGCCGCCACTCGATGTTCAGGCGCCGGCCACGCCGATCGTGAGCTTTCCCGAACAGGGGCGTGCGGTCGACGATGGTAAAGCTGCGGCGACCGGCTCCGAGCCGCCGATTGCCGTCACTGACCGTGCGCCCGGCCAAGTCGCGGGGGCAGAGAGTGGCGCCTCTGCCATTGCCCTCGCTCCGCCCGAGCCCGACGGACCCGGGGCTACGGGGGAGCCGACGGCCGGCGGTGCAGAGGCAATCGCGCCTTTGCCGGGGCCGTCGGTGGATCCCGTCCGGGAGATGCCTCCCCCGCCAGAGGACGCGCCGCGGCAGGCCACGGCACCCGGAAAAAAAGCGGACGAGCGGGATCCGGTGGCAGCACCGGAACCCCCGTCCAGACCGTCGCCCCCGCCAGCTTCGGTGGAGGCACCTCCACGCGCATCGCCCTCGGTGGCTGCGGCCGCGGGGGCCGATCTCGCCTGGCTCGCGCGTCTGGATGACGGGGCCTGGCTGCTGCAAGTATTTGCCTCAGACAGGCTTCCGGCCGCTCGCTCTGCGATTGCACGCCACGGCCTGGAGGGAAAGGCACGGGTCATTCCGACGACTCGTGATGGCAAGCCGTGGTACGTGGTGGTGGTGGGTCCCTACCCAGACCGCGCCCGCGCCAGTGCGGCGCTCGCGACCCTTCCGCAGGCCCTGCGGGCGCAAGGACCCTTTCCGAGGCGCGCCGTCGAACTGCAGCGCGTGGTTCCTCCCACGCGTTGATCGCGGGCACAAGTCCCTCGGACGGAGACCCTTTGGCCGCCGCGCGACGCGGGCGCTATACTCGCCGGCCTTTTGCGCGGGTGCTGCTGCGGCCCCGCTTGGCAGTGTATCCCGGAGACGCTACTGCATGTCCCGCGAGTCTGTTCCCATGTTCCGTCGGCCGGCCAGTGTCGGTCTCTACGACCCGAGCCTCGAACACGACGCCTGCGGCGTCGGCTTCGTCTGCAACATCGATGGTCGCAAATCCCACGACATCGTTCGTCAGGCCCTCACCATCCTGAAGAATCTCCTGCACCGCGGTGCCTGCGGCAGTGAGCCGAACACGGGCGACGGTGTGGGCATCCTGCTGCAGATGCCGCAGCGCTTCTTCAGCGAGGTGATGCTGGCCCAGGGAGTGGAACTCCCGGCCCCCGGCACCTGGGCGTCGGGGCTGGTATTCCTGCCCCGTGATGCGACCACCCGCAACCTGATCTGCACCGAACTCGAATCCATCGTTCACCAGGAAGGTCAGCGCCTGCTCGGCTGGCGTGAACCGCCGACCGACTCCTCGCTCGTCGGGCCGACTGCCCGCGCCTCGGAACCGCAGATCCGCCAAGTGTTCATCGCCGCCGCCGCGGGGCTCGATGGTGAGTCCTTCGAACGCCGCCTCTATGTGATCAGAAAGCGCATCGAGAATCTGGTGTGGAAGTCGCACCATCACGAGCGCGAACTGTTCTACATCCCGAGCCTCTCGTCGCGCACCTTCATCTACAAGGGCATGCTGACCGGTGAACAGCTCGAGCCCATGTTCCCTGATCTCGCTGATCCGCGAGTCGAGTCCGCACTCGCTCTGGTGCACCAGCGCTTCTCCACCAACACCTTCCCGTCGTGGCAACTCGCCCACCCCTTCCGCTACATCGCGCACAACGGCGAGATCAACACCGTTCGCGGCAACATCAACTGGATGCGCGCGCGCGAGGCCCTCTGCGACTCCCCCTGGTTCGAGGATCTTTCACGCCTGTTCCCGATCGTTGCCGAGGGCGGCAGTGATTCCGCTGCCTTCGACAACGTCCTCGAGTTCCTGCACATGTCCGGGCGGCCGTTGCCACTGGCAGTGCTGATGATGATCCCGGAGGCATGGAGCGGGCACGAGTCCATGGACCCGGAGCGCCGCGCCTTCTACGAGTACCAGGCCTGTCTCATGGAGCCATGGGATGGCCCGGCATCCGTCGCCTTCACTGACGGCACCATCATCGGTGCCGTGCTGGATCGCAACGGCCTGCGTCCTTCGCGCTATTACGTGACCAAGGATCGCATGGTCGTGATGGCCTCCGAGGTCGGGGTGTTGGACATCCCCCCGGAGAACATCCTGCTGAAGGAGCGTCTGCACCCCGGACGCATCTTCCTGGTCGACACGGCCCAGGGTCGCATCATCGAGGATGACGAACTCAAGCGTGCCTACGCCGCGGCGGAGCCCTACGCCGCGTGGTTGAAAGACAACCTGGTCCCGCTCGCCGCGCTGCCGGTTCCGCCGCGGGTTTCCGAGCCGGACCACGACACCGTGCTGAATCGCCAGCTCGCCTTTGGGTACACCCAGGAAGATCTCAGGATCATCCTGCTGCCCATGGCGGAGAAGGGCGAGGAGCCCATCGGCTCCATGGGCGTGGATGCCGCGTTGGCGGTCCTGTCGGATCGGCCGCGCCTCATCTACGACTACTTCAAGC
>DNIF01000211.1 GCA_003485715.1 Gammaproteobacteria bacterium | reverse complement strand
TCCTCACCACGCACTATCTGGAGGAGGCCGAAAGCATGTGTCGAAACATCGCCATCATCGACCGCGGCCGCATCGTCGAAAACACGCGCATGCGCGAGCTGCTCGGCCGCCTCACCCACGAGACCCTCATCCTGGACTTGGTCGAGCCATTCTCCGCCCCGCTGCCCGCCATCGCCGGCGTCGAGCTGCGACTCATCGAACCACTCTGTCTCGAGCTGCAGTTTGAGCGCGGGCTCTCACTCGCGGCCGCCTTTACCCAACTGGCCGCCTCTGGGGTCACCATCGCCAGCCTACGCAACAAGACCAACCGACTGGAGGAGCTGTACATGCAACTCGTCACTCGCCGGGAGACCTGTCACGAATGAGTACGCTCGACCGGCGCATCATCGAGCGGATACGGCCCCGGCAGCCGGACTGGCTTCGCACCTTCTACCGTTACCGGGTGGCACTGCTCACCCTGCTGCGTCGGGAGGTCGTCCGTTTCACACGTATCTGGGTGCAGACCCTGCTGCCACCAGTCATAACGATGAGCCTGTACTTCCTCATCTTTGGAAATCTCATCGGGCAGCGTGTCGGAGAGATGCACGGCGTGCCCTACGTCGTTTACATCGCGCCTGGCCTCATCATGATGGCCATCATCACCAATTCCTATGCGAACGTGGTTTCGAGTTTCTTCGGGGCCAAATTCCAAAGGAGCATCGAAGAGATCCTCGTGGCACCAGTGCCCAACTCGATACTCCTTGCCGGATTCATCGGTGGCGGCATGGCACGCGGGCTGGCGGTCGGAGTGCTGGTGACGATCATGGCCACGTTCTTCGCCGGGCTATCCATGCACTCAATGGGCGTGACAGTAGCGATTGTGATCTTGACCGCTGCTCTGTTTTCGCTGGGCGGCTTCATCAACGGCATCTATGCGAAGAGCTTTGACGACACCTCCCTCATCCCGACCTTCGTACTGACACCGCTCACCTATCTGGGCGGCGTGTTCTATTCGGTAGACATGCTGCCAGAGATCCCGCGCGCCATCTCCTACCTCAATCCCATCCTCTATATGGTCAACGCCTTCCGCTACGGTCTCATTGGCCAAAGCGACATCCATCCTGCATTGGCTCTGGCCGTCACGGCGCTACTGGTGGTGGTGATGACCTGGTTCTGTCTGTGGCTGCTGGAGCGGGGCGTCGGCATCCGCAACTGAGGCCGATGCCGGCATCACTCCTGCTGCGACGATTTCTCTGGATCCCCGCCTGCGCGGGGATGACGAGGTGCGCCTGCAAGCCCCTTTCCCCACGGGAGAAGGGTTGGGGTGAGGGTCATGACATGCGACATCAGCGGGCCTTTCTCTCGGGGGGACAAAGACCGCAAGGCTGCCACCTACCTGCCGCCGACTCCTAGCCTGCGGCCAACTGCGCCTTCATTTCTCGTCTCCTCGCATAGAGGATGAATTCGGTGTAGCCGTTTGGCTGGGTGCGGCCTTGCAGAGCGAGATCGAGCGCTGCCTGGAACGGGATGCTCTGGGCCAGATTCTCGGCCATCGGCAGATAGCCCTCCACTCCGACATTCTGCCGATCGACGAATACCGCCATGCGCCGCATGACACGCTCAACCTGCTCTCGGGTCACAAGCCCGTGATGTAGCCAGTTGGCGATGTACTGACTCGAGATGCGCAAGGTCGCGCAGTCCTCCATCAGGGCGACGTTGTTGATATCCGGCACCTTGGAGCAACCGACGCCCTGCCCCACCCAACGCGCTACATAGCCGAGGATGCCTTGCGCATTATTCTCGAGTTCGCGCTCGATCTCTGCCGCCGTCAGGGATGTCTCGGGCGCAAGCAGCGGCAAGTGCAGGATATCGTCTACTGATGCCGGGTCGCGCTGATGGAGTTCCTCCTGGCGGCTGTGCACGTTGAAGCGGAAATAATGGATTGCGTGCAGCGAGGCCGCTGTGGGCGACGGCACCCAGGCTGTATTTGCACCAGCCTTCAGGTGCTGGATCTTGGTCTCCAGCATGGCTGTCATCTCGTCGGGAGCAGCCCACATGCCCTTGCCGATCTGCCCATGTCCAATCAGTCCACACGCGAGTCCAATGTCGACATTGGACGCCTCATAGGCCGTCAGCCAGCGGGCTACCTTCATTTGCGCACGCGGGAGGACTGGCCCGGCCTCCATGCAGGTGTGGATCTCGTCTCCGGTGCGATCGAGGAATCCGGTGTTGATGAATACCACCCGCTCACTTGCCTCACGAATGCACGCCATGAGGTTCACCGAGGTGCGGCGCTCCTCATCCATGATTCCCATCTTGAGCGTGTTACGCAGCAAACCGAGCGCCTTCTCGACGCGCCCGAAAATCTCAGTGGCCAGTGCCACCTCCTCCGGCCCGTGCATCTTGGGCTTCACCACGTAGATGGACCCGAGACGGGAGTTCCTCAGGTTGCCGGTGCCGAGCAAGTCGTGCTTTGCCGCGAGTACGGTGACCATGGCATCGAGGAAGCTTTCCGGGATCGGCTCCCCATCGACGAGTACTGCATCGGTGTCGAGATGCATGCCGACATTCCGCACCAGCAGCACGCTACGGCCGGGGAGGCTGAACGGTTTCCCCTTCGGATCGAGGTACTCCCGATCAGGGGCCATCGATCGCTCCACATGGTCACCGTCCCGGTTGAACTCGAGACGAAGATCACCACGCATCAGCCCAAGCCAGTTGCGGTAGACACGCAGTTTGTCCTCGGTATCGACGGATGCGACCGAATCTTCGCAATCCATGATGGCCGTGATGGCAGACTCAATCTGCACATCGAAGAGATGGGCATGATCCCTGCGGCCGATGTAGAGCCCCTCGCCAAAGTGCAACTCGATGTGCAGGCCGTGCTTCTCCAGCAACACGAGTTCCGGGCGATCCATCCCACCGCGGTAGCCAACGAAGCCTTCTGGCCGTAATAGTGGGGTGGTATTGCCATCACCCATCTCCACCATGAGTTCGCCATCCCGCACGAAATAGCGCACAGCGTGAAAATGCGTGTACTTCTCCAGGGGGAAGTTGCGATCCAGAAAGCGACGCACGAAAGTGATGACTTTCTCACCGCGAATGGGGTTGTAGCGTTTGATTCGCCGGCAACCGTCAGACTCCGGAATGGCATCGGTGCCATAGAGTGCGCCGTAGAGACTTCCCCAGCGTGCATTCACGGCATTCAGTACGTAGCGGGCGTTGTCCAGCGGGACCACCAGCTGCGGGCCCGCGATTTCGGCGATCTCGCGATCCACATTGGCGCTGGTGACTGCAAAGGCGGCTGGTTCGGGCACCAGGTAGCCAATCTCCTGCAGGAAGCGCTTGTATTCGGTTGCATCGAAGCGGAGTCCGCGACGCTCGACATGCCAAGTATCGATGCGTGACTGCCGCTCGTCCCGCTGGGCGAGGAGCGCGCGATTCCGTGGTGCCAGGTCACGCACCAAGGCCGCCAGCGCGGGCCAGAAGCTATCGACGGAGACCCCAGTACCCGGGATGGCCTCGTCACGGACGAAGTCGTGCAGGGACTGGGCCACTGCCAGCCCACCAATCTGGACGTATTCCTCTGCAGACACGTGAATCCCCCTTGAATGGAACGAAGGATGGTGCTTCCGATTACCCCAACGCTGACGTGGAGCGGCGGCAGACACCCACCGGCCAACCCCGATGGCGCGGCACGTTTCCGGGCCGCCCATGGATGCCGCCTTGCAGCATAAAGAGGCGCGGGGGCGGGGGGCAAATGCGGTCGGATGTCTTTGCCGCCTGGCCGGTTCAGCGCCCCAGCCGCACCAGTCAGCCGGTGTAGCGGCATCCTGAAGTACAGGTCTCACGTATCACCACGGCAGACAGCAGAGGCAAGCCGGGTCGCAGACGGTCCCACACCCAGCGCGCAAGGTTTTCGCTGGTGGGGTTCTCCAGGCCCTCGATCTCGTTCAGGTAATGGTGGTCCAGCCGCTCGAAGATCGGCCTGAAGGCCGCGGAAAGCTCGGCAAAGTCGATGACCCAGCCCGACTCCGGGTCTACCTCACCCTCGACATGCACCTCGATCTCGAAGGAGTGTCCGTGCAGGCGGGCACATTTGTGGCCCGCAGGCACGTGGGGCAAGCGGTGAGCCGCCTCGATGCGGAAGCTGCGGAAAAGCGACTGGCGCATGGGCGCGATGGTTCTCGATGTCAGGGGGAATGTCGGGGGGGAACGTCAGGCGGAGGTGGGCGGTGGCGCAGTAGCTGCGCTGCCTGTGCTCGCTGCCGTACGAAAGGCAGCGTAACGCGTGAGCGCCTCCCGCCACACGGGGCCCGGCTTGCCATCACCGACGGGCAGCCCGTCGAGTTCGACGATGGGGACGATGTCCCGTGTCGTGCTGGTCACCCAAATCTCCGAGGCGAGCCGCAGGCGAGCCTCACTGACCGGGGTCTCGATGACCGGGGTGGCGCTATTGGCCATGAGTTCGATGACGAGGTCCCGTGTGACCCCGGGCAGCACGTCGGTCGACAGGGGCGGGGTAATCGGCCGGCCATCGAGCACCACGAACACGCTGGTGACCGAGCCCTCGGTCAGATAGCCGTCGCGAACGAGGAGCGTCTCGGCCACTCCGGCGTCTACCGCTTCCTGCCGCAGGAGACAGTTCGCGAGCAGTGACGTGCTCTTGATGTCGCAACGTGACCAGCGGATGTCTTCCCGAGTGATGGCTGCGCTGGGCGCGGGAGTGTTCACCTCGAGTGGCATGAGCAGCGCCAGGACGGTCGGCAGCACCGCCGGTCGGGGGAAGGCGTGATCACGCGGTGCAACCCCGCGGGTCACCTGCACATAGAGCGAACAGTCTCGACCCTCGGGCCAGGTACTGAGCAATTCGTCCAGATTTCGCCAGAGGCACTCCACTTGGCGCACTCCGTCGATTCGGGCCGCAGCGAGGCTCGCCGCCAATCGCTGCTGGTGCTGCTCA
>DNIF01000216.1:587-7890 GCA_003485715.1 Gammaproteobacteria bacterium | reverse complement strand
AAAGGTTCAGAAGGTGCTTTCGAGCAGCTTCGACAAGACCCTCGCCCTGCAGTTGAGCCTCATCGAAACCGGGCTCGGCCACATTGCGCCGCTGACCGCTGCCAAGCAGCCCACCGAGTTCGTGGCTGCCCAGAAGGCCGCCCTGACCGGGCTGCAGCAGGACGTCGCGCGCACCCTCAAGGAGATCTTCGAGATCCAGACCTCCACCCTGAAGGAAGTCAAGGGCCTGGTCGAGGAAGGTGTGCTGAAGTTCTCCCCCGAGGCCATCAGCAAGCTCGTCAAGGCGGCCTGAGCCTAGTCAGACCGTCGGGTTCGGGGTTGGCGGCGACGCCCCTCTGAGCCCAGTGCTGTGACGAACGCCCCGGAACATCCGGGGCGTTTTTTTTGTGCTCAAGTTCGCGCGCGAACCCGCCGTTAGCGAAGTTCTGGAAGTCCCCGAGCCCGGCCCGTCCGGACCGGGGGGTAACGGACGGATCCTTTGGAGGCCCTGCCATGACTGCCTCGCGCGCGGTCGCCACGTCCCCCGGCGTTACTACCCTTGCGCTGCTCCTGGCCAGTGCGCCAGCGCACACACTGGATCTCGGTCCGGCTGCCCAGCTTTCGACCAGCGGCCAGCCGCTTCACATACGTGCAGAGATCACCGGGCCCGGCAGCGAGCGACGCCTCAACACCGCCGTGCGTTGTCTCGAAGGCGACTGCGCGCGACTGACGCTTCGTAGTTTCGTCGCTGGCCGCGCTGCGGGACGCCCGGCAGTCGTGATCCGCAGCTTCACCCCGGTGCACGACACCGTCTTGCGCCTGGAGCTGATGGTCGGCAATGGCGAGGAATCCGTCCGGAGCGAATTCCGCCTGGAACTCGCGCCGGATGTCCGGCTTGGCCAGCCCCGCTCCACACAGGCCAATCCGGTGAGTCAGGGGGAAGCTCGGCAGCCTTCCGCGGCAGACCAGCCTGCGCCCGCACGCAGAGCAGCGCCACGCACCGGCCCGCTACCGGCCGCACCCGCTGCCTCGCCACCTGCCCCGGGCCCGACCTGGGTCGTGCAGCCGGGCCAGACGCTCTCCGGCATCGCCGCGCGACTCGCGCGCCTTCATGGCGGCGACACCAAGGGCTGGAGCGCACGCCTGCATGCGGAAAATCCTGCGGCCTTCATTGGTGGCGACCGCGATCGTCTGCGGGCCGGCGCGGCCCTGCGCTTCGGGCCCGCGACCACCGCTGACGCCGCGGCTTCGACCCCGCCTGAATCGCCGCCCACGCCCGCGCCGATGCCCGAAGATCCTGCCATCGCTCAGGTACCGGTGAGTGCGCCGGCGCGCAGTCCGGATACCGCGCCTTCGCCGCAAGCCGTGCTGGCCGATGAGGGCAAGGCACTGCGCGAGCGTCTGGCCCGGCTCGAGGCACGCCTGAGTGAACTCCAGCGCGAACTCGGCAATCGCGAGAGCGCCATCGCCGCTGCCAAAGAGCGACTCGGTCGGTTGCCACCGGGCGTGGACACGAGTCGTGCCGAAGCCCCTGACGCGGTACCGACAACGGCGGATGCACGGGACGCACCGACGGCCGCGACCGCAGCCGTCGCCAGCGCGCGCTCTGGCGACGCAGCCCCAGCACTCAGTCCATCGGTCAACGTGACAGGGCCGGCGGCGGACGTTGCGCCCTCCACTCAGGCGGCCCCAGCCCCAGCGCATTCCGGCGAGGCGGCTGCATCCAGCGATGGGCCACGCTTCGGCCGGATGCTGCCCCTCGGGGTCGTCTTCCTGTTGCTCGTGCTGCTGGCGGTTCTCTTGCTGCGCGGTCTTGCACGGCAGCGCCCCGCACGCCGCGGGCAAGTCCCGAAGGCGAACGACAGCGCTATCAAACAGCAGATCCGCGAACGACTCAGCACGCAGCCGCCGGATGATCGCTTACTGCAGGAGCAGGCGGAGGAAGTCATCGATCCGCGGCTAGTGGACCTCGCCGCAACGCTGCCGTCGGGCCGATCCGCCACCGGCCTCGGTTGGACCACGGCAATCAACGAGGATGAGGTCGTCACCGAGGCCGATGTGAAGATCGTCTACGGCCTCTTCGAGGAGGCTGAAGCCGTTCTCGCCGGGGCGTTGGCAAAATCCCCGGAGAGCGCGCGCCTATTGCTCAAACTGGGCGAAGTCCGCTTCTACCGCCGTGATGCGGACGCCCTCGTAGCCTTGGCTGAACAGGTGCTCGCCCATGGCCCACGTCACCCGGCCTGGCTCTGGGCCAAGATCGAGCGCCTTGGACAGGAACTGTGCCCGGAGCGTGCGCCCTTCTCCACCGCACCAGCTCGACCCAACCTCCGCAGCGTCGGTTGAGGTCAGCGACGGCAGGAGCGGAGCGCTTGGCGTTCACCCGGAGGACGTCCCGAAACCTCGCGGCGACGCTTCCGGGATCGCGCCGATGAATGGGTCAAAGGCAGCGTACCGATCTCAGGCAAGTCCCTCTTGCCGGCCCCGCCGGCCTGCGAGGATTGGCGAACGAAGAATCTGATCCCGGCCAGCCGTCAGGGTGCGACCAGCACTTCGGGGGTGGTGAAGCGGAGCAGGAAGCCGCGCACCGCGGCCACCAGCCGCCCACGAGCGGGATACCAGTCGTTGATGACGCCGGGGATGCGCACGCTGCGATACTCCGCGCCACCCGTACGCATGGCAGATGAGCGTCGTTCCTCGGACCTCAGAAGCGCCTCGGTACCCGCACCGTTACCCACGATGTCGAGCACCGGCAGCGCGAGAGGGCCTGACCAGACGGCCTCGCTTTCCCGCATGCCTGCCTCCGAATCGATCAGCACGACGGCCTCGAGGCCCTCTGGCTGAGCCCCCGGCTCCTCCAGGATCCGTTTGACGAAGGCAGCACCAGCCCCATGTCCAACGAGCGCGCGCACCGGCGCATTGCGCTCCTCGAGCCAAGCCACGGCCGCGCTGAGGCGTGCCGCCACGTCGGGCTGCCAAGCCGCGCTACCGGCAGGGGCAGCCCCCCCTGCAGGAACGGGCAGCATCAGCGCCAGACTCGCGAAGCCGTGAGTCGGCAGATCCTGGCGCAGGGCGCCGACGATGGCCGGATCATCCACCGTGGACCTCTCGCCGTGCAGTAGCACGACACTGCCTCGGGCCGGGGCCGAAGTCCGGGGACGCCAGAGGGCGAGCACCTCCCTCTCCCCTACCCTCAGTTTCACGACCTCGCCAGCGCGCCGCCCGCGCGCGAGTTCAGTCGCCGCACGCGCCTCGGCCGCCAGATCGGCAACGGCCGGGGCAGCGGGTGCAGGCCCCGCCGCGCTTGCGGTAGCACCCTCGGGAGCAGCAGGGGCCGGCGGCACGGTGGCGTCCGCTCCAGGGCTGGACGGTGGATCGGGCTTCTGCTCCGTCGGGGCGGGCTTCTGCTCCGTCGGGGCGGGCTCCTGTTCTGCCGGGGCGGGCTCCGCGATCGCGGGACAACCGATGAGGAGCAGGATGCCGCAGACCACCGGCAGGCCATGCCGCACGAGCGGGTGTCCTGCTAGAGTCTGGCGCCTGGTCTGTCCGGGTTGCCATCTTGATCGCATCAGAGCCCTCCCTCGTCATCGCGCCCAGCATCCTCTCCGCCGACTTCGCCCGCCTGGGTGCGGACGTCGCTCGCATGCTCGAGGCCGGCGGGGACTGGGTGCACGTGGACGTGATGGACAATCACTACGTTCCCAACCTGAGCTTCGGCCCGATGGTCTGTCGCGCCCTGCGCGACTACGGCATCAGCGCACCGCTCGACGTGCATCTCATGGTCGAACCGGTGGACCGGCTGGTGCCAGAATTTGCAGCCGCCGGTGCCACCCGGATCAGCGTCCACCCCGAGGCCACGGCTCATCTCGACCGCACCCTTGGCCTCATCGGCGAGAGTGGCTGCCAGGCCGGCCTGGTCCTCAACCCGGCCACCCCCATCGAGCATCTGGATTGGGTGCTCGATCGCATCGACCTCGTGCTCCTGATGTCGGTCAATCCCGGCTTCGGCGGTCAGCGATTTCTCCCCTCCGCATTGCCGAAAATCCGCGCCGTGAGCGAGCGGATCGTGGCCAGCGGTCGCCCCATTCGCCTTGCGGTGGACGGAGGCGTGAACCTCGCCACCATCAAGGAGGTAGCGGCAGCCGGTGCCGACACCTTCATCGCCGGATCGGCAGTCTTTGGTGCAGCCGACTACGCGGCGGCCATCAGCGACCTGCGCGCGGCTGCGGCAGCCGGCCATGCGGTCAGCGGTCGCTGAGTCGCGCTCGTGGCAATGCCGACTCATCCACTGCAGCTCGCCATCTTCGATCTGGATGGCACGCTGGTGGACAGCGCGGCGGACATCGCTATGGCACTCGATAGCGCACTCGGCAGCGTGGGCCTGGGGCCGGTGGGCGTCGTCAGGGTGCGTGAATGGGTTGGTGGGGGGCTGCGACTCCTCATCGAACGGGCGCTCGCGCACCACTTTGGCGGCACGGTCTGGCCCGGCGCGATGCAGGCCCGATTGGAGCAGGCCTTCGACCTCAACTATGCGAGCGGCTCCGGTCGCAGTGCGCAACTGTTCCCCGGCACCGAGCAGGCCCTCGAGGCCTTGCGCGCACGCGATGTGCTCCTGGCCTGTGTCACCAACAAGCCCATCCGTCACACCCTGCCCCTGCTGCAACGGCTGGGCCTGGGTGAAAGCTTCCGTCTGGTGCTTGGTGGCGACAGCCTGCCGCTCGCCAAACCGCACGGCCTGCCCCTGCAGGTCGCGACCATCCGTCTCGGAGTGCCACCCGTGGGAGCCTGCATGATCGGCGATTCGATGAATGACCTCGCTGCCGCTCACGCCGCTGGCATCGCCGCCATCGCGGTCAGCCACGGCTATGCACAGGGTGCGGATCTCGGCGCGCATGCCGCTGCCGTGATCGACTCCATGACGGAACTCCTGCCCACCCTGCGGCAACTGGGCCGGCTCGCATGAAACAGCCCGCGCACCGCGCGTGCCTGACCGCGCTCCGCTGCAACGACTGGCCACGACGGGAGTGCCACCGGGCATGATCCGCTACCTGCCCGATGCCGGTGCCTTTGCCGATCTGCGTGCCCGCGGTCATGCGCGCATCCCGGTGATGCGCTCCGTGGCTGCAGATCTCGACACCCCGCTGTCGGCCTACCTGAAAGTCGCCGATGCGCCATACAGCTACCTTTTCGAGTCGGTGCAGGGCGGTGAACGCTGGGGGCGCTACTCCATCATCGGACTCCCTGCCGTCCGGCGCATCGAGGTGCGCGGTCGCAATGTGCGCGTGCTTGCAGGGGATGATCTACTGAATGCGCACGACGACATCGATCCACTCGCCTTCATCGAGACCTGGTTGACTGACGCGCGGGTCGCACCCGTGGCCGGCCTGCCACGCTTCAGTGGTGGTCTGGTCGGGTATTTCGGTTATGACACCGTACGCCACATCGAGCCGCGTCTGGGCCCTGCGCGTGCACCCGATCCGCTGGGGCAGCCGGACATCCTGCTGCTGGATTCCACCGAGTTGCTCGTCTTCGACAACCTGCGTGGTGTCTTGCATTGCATCGTGCACGCAGAGGCAAGCGACGACGATGCCTATGGGCGCGCCTGTGCCCGCCTGGATGACCTGGTCGAGCAACTGCGACGCAGGGCCATCGTGGCACCGAGTGGCCGCGGCACTCGTGCGATCACCGAGACGGACTTCCACTCCAGCTTCGGTCGTGAGGCCTTCGAGGCAGCGGTCGCGCGGATCCGTGAGTACATCGTGGAAGGCGATGTGATGCAGGTCGTGCTGGCGCAACGCCTCTCGGCACCCTGTGACCTGCCGCCACTCGCCTTCTATCGCGCCTTGCGGCGAACCAATCCGGCACCCTACCTGTTCTACCTCGATCTGGGCGGCTTCCACGTGGTGGGCTCCTCCCCCGAGATCCTGGTGCGACTGGAGGACGACACGGTCACGGTGCGTCCGCTGGCGGGGACACGTCGCCGCGGCCAGGACGAACACGAGGATCTGGCGCTCGAACAGGAACTGCTGGCCGATCCCAAGGAACGCGCCGAGCACTTGATGCTCATCGATCTCGGTCGCAACGACATCGGTCGCATCGCCCGCGAGGGCTGCGTACAGGTGACCGAGCGCTTCGTGATCGAGCGTTACTCGCAGGTGATGCACATCGTTTCGAACGTCTCCGGTGATCTCGCACCCGGTCGCACGGCCATCGACGTGCTGCGTGCGACCTTTCCCGCCGGCACGCTGTCTGGTGCGCCCAAGGTACGCGCGATGGAGATCATCGACGAACTGGAGCCGGTCAAGCGTGGCGTGTACGGCGGAGCGGTGGGGTATCTGGGCTGGCATGGCAACATGGATACGGCCATCGCCATCCGCACGGCGGTGCTCGCCAACGGGCAGATCCATGCTCAGGCCGGGGCCGGCGTCGTGTACGACTCCAATCCACGAGCGGAATGGGAGGAGACGCTCTCGAAGGCCCGGGCCCTGATGCGCGCCGCCGAATTGGCCTCGCGAGGCGTAGCGGACGACTGAAGCCCCACGCCGCTCACGTCGCGCACCTGACCAGCGTGGGTCGAAGCGACCCTCGAGCCGGGCTCCCTACGGGGTGCTGTCGACCAGCAAAGCCCGCCCGTTTCGCGGCTGCACAGGACGCACCGCCGGCGCGGCCCGTTCGCGCAGGGCAGTCAATGTCGCCTTGGCGATCGAAAGCGGCTGGCGCAGGACGAGCCACTTAACACCTTCCGTGCACGGTGGCGTGCTGAGCGAGCCTTCGTAACGGAAGGCACGGCGATCAGCCGGCAGCAGCGCTGCCAGATCGAAGGGCTGTTCGAGCTCGATGCTGCCCTTCCCGCGCGCGGGTAGCTGCGGCAGTGTCACCCCGCCCTCGTTAGCTGCCAGCCGTTCCAGCAGCACGGAGACGATCGCCTGGCCACCGTCGTTCGCGGTGTGCACGAACTGCAACTCACCGGCAAGGCGCGCGCCCCCCAGGGTGTGTTCGCTCGGCGAGATCAGACGCAGCTCACCGAGTTCGTAGCGACGCCCATCAATCTCGAGACCTGCAGCAGCGGCCGCCGGGATGAACCGCAGGCCCTGCGCATCGGCCACCACCCGCCCTGCCGTACTCCCCCAGTCGAACACCGGACGCATCAGCCCCACCGCCAGCGCCTCGCCCGCCGGCAGATCGATCGGTGCCTGATTTTTTCCAGCCCCACACAAGGAAAAGCCCGCACTAAGGCGGGCCCAGTTGCGCGGACCGTCTTGCGGTCCGTATCCCCACGCCACCTCCCGGTGGCCGGGCAAGGCCGAGTGATGCTCGTCGTCCTGCT
>DNIF01000216.1:0-200 GCA_003485715.1 Gammaproteobacteria bacterium | reverse complement strand
GGCCGGCTGCGCGTCGAGCGCCGAGTGATGCTCGTCGTCCTGCTTGCCCTCTTCGTGCTCGTGACCCTCACCCTCGTGCTCGTGCTTGTCCGCCACCGCACGCTTGCCATCGAGCGCCGAGTGATGCTCGTCGTCCTGCTTGCCCTCTTCGTGCGCGTGACCCTCGGACTCGTGCTCGTGCTTGTCCGCCATGGCTGGCT
>DNIF01000039.1 GCA_003485715.1 Gammaproteobacteria bacterium | reverse complement strand
TCTGGCGTGCAAGCCAGACCAGGGCAAGCGCGAGCCCGATGGCCCCGCCGTGGAAGGACATCCCGCCCTCCCATACGGCCAGCATCTTCCAGGGAGTGGCGAGATAGGCCGGCAGGTCGTAGAAGAGGATGTAACCCAGCCGCCCGCCGATCACGCCACCGATGGCTGCGTAAAAGATGAGGTCCCCGACCCAGGCGGCGGCAGCCACACCCCCGACCGCGCGTGCGCGACGACTCAATAACCACCAGGCGCCGCCGATACCCGCGAGGTACGAGAGCCCGTACCAGCGCACGGCGAGCGGGCCCACCTCGAAGGCGATCGGGTCGATTGCGTGCGTGAATGCCATGGCGACCGATGGTAACGCGCCATGCCGACGGTGGCACGGCAACATTCACTCGGCGTGATACGAGGTACACATGTCAGCGACCGTCTTGCCGCAACCTACGGCGGGTGATGCGCACGCGCTCATCTGCCAGCTCCAGTATCTGACCCTGCCGCAGACGGCGCTGCGCTGCCTCGAGACCATCAGCGCCCAGGATCCGGCGACCGCGGCAGAGCGGTTATGCAAGGTGATCACGAGCGACCCGCCGTTGACAGCGCGCCTGCTCGGCGTTGCAAATTCAGCCTTCTTTGCCCTGCCGCGACCGATTTTCGAGGTGCGCAGTGCAGTGATGAACGTGCTGGGCTTCGACCTCGCGCGCAATCTGGCCCTGTCCATGTCCATGAGCGATTGCTTCGACGTTCGCCGCTGCCAATCCTTCGACCTGCAACGCTATTGGACTACAGCCCTGCTCACTGCACATCTGGCTGCCGACCGTGCCTACCTGCCCGCGGGCTACGAAGCACCGCCCGGTGGGCTCGAGATCTGTGGCCTGCTGCAGAATCTCGGGCTACTGACGCTCGTGCACGTGGCTCCCCAGCCGACCGGGGTCGCTTTGTGCCGCCGCACGGAGGGTCTGTCTCTATCCTCCGCTTTGCGCATGGAGATCGGCATCGATCACCGGCAGGCCCTCGAGGTGATCGTGGGGCGCTGGAAGCTGCCTGAAGTCATCGCCGAGGTAGGCGGCAGGTCATCACCCAACAGCATGGACGGGTTGCAACTTCGGCCCATCGTCGAGCAGGCACACGAGCGCGCCTGCCAGTGGTGGGAGACGGCGCGACCGGGAATCGAAGATGCCGCCACGGCTGTACCAGGCACCGGCAACGCGACGCGATCGCCGCCGGGCACCTCAGCCCGAACCAACGTCGAGGCTGTGCCTGCCGCCGTGGCCGAGCGCATCTTCCGGCTGGTCGAGTGCTGTGTCCCCATGCGTTGACGCTTCTCCAGCGAGAGAGGCCCGGATTGCGCCCACGGCGCGGAACGATGCGGATCCGGGACAGGTAGGCTTGGTGCCAGGACGATGACGGGATCGGCAGCAGCAAGCAGTGTGCGCGTGACCAGGATGAAGCTTGGCAAAGCCTCGAGGCAGCGGAGAAGCACCGATGCACTTCGACGACCCACACTACCGCCGGATCGAATCCACGGGCACCTTCGATGGGCACCATTCCCATGCCCCGCGCAGTGCACTGGAACGCGATCTGGCGCGCAACTGCCTCGGCCTCATCGATTCGCTCGCCAGCCTGCGGCTTTTGTTGAGTATCCCGCGCGACCTCGATGCTCAGGACCTGCTCGGCCAGAGCATGCGGGTGCTGCTGCGTAGCCATGAGGTAACGCGCTGCTCGGTCTTCGTGCTTCGCGCCGGCCTGCTGACCTGTGCCGCCGGCGCCAGCCTCGGTGACGCCGGGGCCGGGCTGCGCGACGACACCGGCCCCATCGGTCCGCCGCGGACCTTCCGCCTGGGCGAGGGCATCATGGGTCATGCTGCACTCGAGCGGGTCACGTTGTGCGTGCGGGATGTACGGGGCGAACCACGCTATCTCGCCATCGACTCGTGTCCCCGTCCGCCGCGCGCGCTGGTGTGCGTACCCTTGCTCTCCGGTCCGAGGGTGCTGGGCGTGCTCAACGTATCCTATCCCGACCCTCGCAACTGGGCCCCGTGGCAGCAGCAGATCTTCGAGCTTTACGGTCAGGTGATCGCGGAGCGTCTGGGCTTCGATCCACGTGCCCCGACGCAAGTCATCATTCCGGTGCGGCCCGGGATCCCATAGGCAGGGTCCGACTACCGCCCGGGTGCGGACGGGACGACTCATCGTCATCCCCGCGCAGGCGGGGATTCAGTGACGTTGCACCGTCGCTGGGGAGTCGTGGCATCTCCGTGCCCTCACCCCAACCGCTCTCCCTCCGGGTGAGCGGCTTTGACGGACTGGATACCCGCCGCAGTCTGCCCTCATGCCTCTGTTGCCCACAGCACGGGGCTTTGACGGACTGGATACCCGCCTTCGCGGGCATGACGGAGCGTGCGCGGGGGTGACAGACCCTTCACGGGAAACGACACGAGCGCTTGTGGGTAGACCAGCCAGCCACCTCTGGCCTGCCTGCGCCCCCGCGTTCACACTGCCGGTCACCTCGTCTTTCCAGGCGGCCCAGCCATGCCGAATGCACTTGCCGACGCCCTGAGTCCCTACCTGCTGCAACACGCCGACAATCCGGTGGACTGGCTGCAGTGGGGGCCGGAGGCGCTGACCCGAGCGCGCACCAGCGGTCGTCCGATCCTGCTGTCCATCGGCTATTCCGCCTGTCACTGGTGTCATGTGATGGCGCACGAATCCTTCGAGGACCCTGAGACCGCCGCCCTGATGAACCGCCTGTTCGTGAACGTGAAGGTGGATCGCGAGGAACGTCCGGATCTGGATCGCGTGCACCAGCTCGCGCACCAGTTGCTCATGCGTCGTCCCGGCGGCTGGCCGCTCACGCTGTTCTTGACACATGACGATCAGGTGCCCTTCTTCGGTGGCACCTACTTTCCGCCCGAATCACGCTACGGGCTGCCCGGTTTCCAGCAACTGCTGCTGCACGTGGATCGTCTCTATCGCGAGCGGCTGCCTGAACTGCGTAACCAGAACGAACGCCTGCGCGCTGCACTGGAGGATCTCGCGCAAGCGGAGCCGCCCCTGGCCGGCGCGCTCACGGACGCCCCGCTCGAGGCGGCCACGCAGGAGCTCGCCGCCAGCTTCGATCCGGTCCACGGCGGCTTTGGCGGCGCGCCGAAGTTTCCCCACCCGGCCAACCTCAGCTTCCTGCTGCGCGAGCATCAGCGCCGCACATCACGTGCCTTGCCCGCGGAGGAACCACTGGCGATGGCGCTCACGACGCTCACCCGCATGGCCGAGGGCGGCATCCGCGATCAACTGGGCGGCGGCTTCGCGCGCTACGCCGTGGACGCGAGCTGGACCATCCCGCACTTCGAGAAGATGCTCTACGACAACGGTCCGCTGCTCGGTCTGTATGCCGAGGCTTGGGCACTGACCGGCGATCCGCTTTACGCCGAGACCGCGGATACCTGCGCCGCCTGGGTGCTGGACGCGATGCGTCTGCCGGGTGGTGGCTTTGCCTCGAGTCTCGACGCCGACAGCGAAGGCCACGAGGGGCGTTACTACGTCTGGGACCGGGCGGAAATGGCCGACCTGCTCGCTGCGGAGGATCTCTCCCTCTGCGCCCGTCATTGGGGCCTCGACCGCCCGCCCAACTTCGAGGGTGCCTGGCACCTGGTCCTGGCCACGCCGGCGTCCCGGCTTGCCGAGGAGACAGCTCTGCCGCCCGCGCAGGTGGAGGAACGTCTGGCGACCTGTCGCCAGCGCCTGCTCACGGCCCGCGCCGAGCGCATCCCGCCCGGTCGCGACGACAAGGTCCTGACCGCGTGGAACGCGCTCATGATCCGTGGCTTGACCAGCCATGCGCGCTGGCGCCCGCAACAGGCCGCCGGCTCGCTCGCTGCCGCCCGTGCCTGTCTCGACTTCCTGCAGCAGCACGTCTGGCGGGACGGGCGCCTGCTCGCGGGCTGCAAGGATGGCCGGTCGGCAGGACCGGGGTACCTCGATGATCACGCCTTCCTGCTCGCGGCCGTGCTGGATCTGGCGACCCTCGCCCCGGTGCCGGGCGACATCCCCCTTGCACTCCAGTTGGCAGACGCCCTGCTCGAACACTTCGAGGACCGCGCGGCGGGCGGCTTCCTGTTCACGGCCCACGACCACGAGCGACTCATCCAGCGCCCGCGGAGCTTCACCGACGATGCCCTGCCGAGCGGCAACGGCGTGGCTGCGGAGGCGCTCCTGCGGCTCGGTCACTGGCTCGGCGAAGCTCGCCTCATCGACGCCGGAGAGCGCGCCGTCCGCGCCGCAGGTCAGGGTCTGCTGCAGATGCCCGGGGCCCATGCGGCGCTGCTGCCGGCCGTGGCACTCTGCCTGAAACCACCCGAGGTCATCGTGCTGCGCGGGCCCGATGCCGCCGAACTCGCCGGCTGGCGTACCGCCGCCCAGGGTCGATGCCTCAGTGGGCGCGACATCCTTGCGCTGCCCTCCGACTGGGCGCCTCTGCCCGGGGTGCTGGCCGCCTACCCGCCTGTCGGGCACACGACCGCCTGGGTCTGTCGCGGCACGGCCTGCAGCGCACCGGTGACGTCACGCGCGGCCCTGCTCGACATGCTTGCGGACTGAGTGCCCGCTGCCCCCCCACGGGGCCAAGGCCGCGCCGCCGCTCCGTGATTGACAGCGCCCGGCACGGGCTCAAAGAATCGCGCCCTTGACCCCTGAAGTCCTGCGCCGGAGACCCGCCATGATCGACCTCACCCTCGAACTCGCCTGCCGTGCCGTCGATGCGGCGCTTGCCCATGCCCGCACCTTCGGCAAGCCCTTCAGTGTCGCGGTGGTAGACGAGGCCGGGCGGCTGGTGGCGCTGCAACGGCAGGACGGTGCCGGTTTCCTCACGGTCGATACATCCCAGGCCAAGGCCGTGGCCGCCGCCTCCTTCCGTCGTGCCACCTCGGAGGTGGCCGCTGCGCGCGATGCCAACCCGCTGCTCTGGTTCTCCCTGCCGGCCGTCACTGGTGGGCGCGCCCTGCCTTCTCCGGGTGGCTATCCGCTCAGGCGAGACGGACGTGTGATCGGCGGCATCGGCGTCGGTGGCGGCAGCCCGGAGGAAGACGACGCCATCGCCCAGGCCGCAGTGCGGGCCATCGCGGACTGACCATCCTGCCCTTCGGGCAGGAGTGATCCGGACTCGTGCTGCTCGAAAGCCCCTTTCTCCAGCTCACGGCGGTGCTCTTCGCCGCCGCCCTCGCGGGCTTCATCGGTCTCTTCCTGCGCCAGCCGGTGATCGTGAGCTTCATCGCCGTCGGCGTTCTGGCCGGCCCCGACGTGCTCGGTCTGGTGCAGGTGAACGAGCACACCGAACTGCTGGCCCAGCTCGGCATCGCCCTGCTGCTCTTCCTGGTGGGCTTGAAGCTCGACCTCGAACTCATCCTCAGCATGGGTGCCATCGCGGGCCTGCTGGGTGTGCTGCAGGTGGCGGTCACGGCGGTCGCGGGCTTCACGCTCGCGCAGTTGCTCGGCTTCGACGCCATGGCCTCGCTCTACCTGGCCTTCGCGATGACCTTCTCCAGCACCATCATCGTGGTGAAACTGCTCTCTGATCGCCACGAGGCGGAGTCCCTGCACGGCCGCATGGCGCTCGGCATACTCATCGTGCAGGACCTGGTGGTGGTGCTGGCCATGCTGGCCCTTGCGAGCCTCGACTGGGAACTCGAGCAACTGGATGCCGGCCAACTGGGCCTGGCCCTGCTCGAAGGCATCGGTATCGGTGCCCTGCTGCTCGCACTGATAGTGTTTTTCATGCGGCGCGGTGCCGCGCCTCTGGTGCGGCGACTCGCCGGCGCACCCGAACTGCTGGTGGCCTTCGCTCTGGCCTGGGCGGCGGGTTTCGCGGCCATCGCCATGGCGTTCGGCCTCAGCAAGGAACTCGGTGGTCTGCTCGCGGGCGTGACCCTGGCTTCCACGCCCTTCCGTGACGCCCTGAGTGCCCGCCTCGCCCCGGTGCGCGACTTCCTGCTGTTGTTCTTCTTCGTCGATCTGGGCACGGATATCGATCCGACGGCGCTCGGCACGGCCGTCTGGCCCGCCATCGCCTTCAGTACCCTGGTGCTCATCGGCAAGCCGCTCATCATCACCGTGCTGCTTGGCCTGCTCGGCTTTCGCCGGCGCACCAGTTTCCTGACCGGGGTCGCACTGGCCCAGATCTCGGAGTTTTCCCTGATCCTCGTTGCCCTCGGGCGGGATCTCGGCCACATCGACGCCGCTGTCTCCGGGGTGGTGACCCTGGTCGCCATCGCCTCGATTGCCGTGTCGGTGTACGCCATCAATGGCTCGCAAGGCCTCTACCACGCGCTGGAACCGGCCCTGCGTCTCTTCGAGCGTCAGGTGCCCTACCGCGAGGAATCATTGGCCCGCCGGCGGCGTCGGCAACGGGATGTCGAGGTGATCGTCTTCGGCCACGGGCGCTATGGGCGCGCCATCGCGGCGGGGTTGCGCCGCGCAGGGGTTTGCGTGCTGGTGGTCGATTTCAGCCCCGAGGCGGTGGGGCAGGCGCGGCAGATGGGGCTGGATGCGGTCTATGGCGATGCCAGCGATCCGGCCTTCGTCAACGCATTGCCGCTCGCCCGCACTACCTGGGTGGTCTGCACACTTTCCGGGCAGCCGCGCGGCGCGAGCCAACGGGACGACCCCCGCTTCCTGCTGCTCGACACTCTGGCCAGTGGCGATTACCCCGGTCTGGTGGCGGTAGCCACCCATCGATCGGAAGAGGCCCCGGCGCTGACGGCCGCCGGTGCCGATCGCGTGCTGCTGCCCTTCCACGATGCCGCCCAGCAGGCGGTGGAGGGACTCATGCCGGAACACGCGCCACCGCGAGCCTCGGGTCGGCGCACGGCAGCCCGACCCGGCTGAGGGCTCGAGCGGCACCGACCCATTCGCGGGTCAGTGAGGAGAGGGCGATGACGCTTGGCGAACTGGCTGAATTGCTGCGCTGCGAGGTGAACCGAACGTCATCCACCCGTAGTCCATGGCGCGCCAATGACGTTCCCGTCACCTGTGCCGCCCCGGTTCACCCCGGGGGGCGACCGGAATTGTCGTGCACCTCGCTCACCCGGTTCGCCGCATCCACCATCACTACGGTGGGCTGATGGTGATCCGCCTCGGCCTCGGTGAGCAGGGCATAGGCCACGATGATGACCAGATCCCCGGGCTGCGCCAAGCGCGCGGCGGCGCCATTCACGCAGATCTGGCCGGTTTCGCCCGGGATGACATAGGTGGTGAAGCGCGCACCGGTATTGACGTTGTAGATGTCGACACTCTCGTGGGCGCGCAGACCGGCCGCCGCAGTGAGTCCCGGGCAGATGGCGATCGAGCCTTCGTAATGCAGGTCCGCCGCCGTGACGGTGGCCCGGTGGAGCTTGCACTTCAACATCTTCAACAGCATTCAGGACTCCTGCCGACCCCGCTGAGGATTACGGGCCAGCGCGATGGTGGATTATGCGTTACGGTCGATGAACTTGCCCCGGCACATCCTGTGCCGCTGTCCGGGGCCTGCGGGTCGCCGCAGGCCGGACCTGAACGTGGTGCCCAGTTCGGCCGTCGGCACGACAGATCCCGGACGGCCCACCGCCAACACGCCTACCAGTCGAGTGAATGGCCGAAACTTTCGCGGTAGCGGGCGGCGAAGGCATCGAGCGTGTAGCGATGATTCTGGGTGCCGGCGGTCTCGATCTTGATGCCGCCCATCAGCGAGGCGATCCGGCCCGTCACTTCCCAGTCCAGGCCGCGATCGAGGCCGAAGATGAGACCAGCACGGAAGGCATCCCCGCAGCCGGTCGGATCCTTGATCCGGCTGACCCGCGCCACCGGGATCTCGATCACGCGACCCGCCGTGTAGATCCGCGAACCGGATCCACCACGAGTGACGATGAGCGCCTCGAGATGTGGCGCGACCTCTTCCTCCGACCAGCCGGTACGCTCGCGGATGAGTTGCCACTCGTAGTCGTTCACCGTCATCCACGCGGCGAGGTCGATGAAGCGCCGCAATTCGTCGCCGTGGAACATGGGCAGGCCCTGTCCAGGGTCAAAGATGAACGGGATACCGGCTTGGGCGAACTGCTCGGCGTGGTCGATCATCCCTTCGCGGCCGTCAGGAGACACGATGCCCAGACGCACCGGCCCGGCATCCTCCACCCGGTTCACATGGGAGTGGTTCATCGCGCCCGGATGGAAGGCGGTGATCTGGTTGTCGTCGAGATCCGTGGTGATGAAGGCCTGGGCCGTGAGGGCATCGGCCACCACCGCCACGTGCCCGTCCGGGATGCCGAGCGCCTCGAGATGCGCACGATAGGGCTCGAAGTCCGTCCCCACCGTGCCCATGGGCAGGGGATCGCCGCCGATGAGCTTCAGGTTGTAGGCAATGTTGCCGGCACAGCCACCGA
>DNIF01000182.1 GCA_003485715.1 Gammaproteobacteria bacterium | reverse complement strand
GGGTCACGGCGGCAGTGGCACGTACTCGCGCCAGCGGCTTCGACGGACCGCTCATCGTGGAGGTCGAAACGCGGGAGGAACTCGACGAGGCACTGGCCTGCGGTGTGAGGCACATTCTCCTCGACAACTTCAGTACTGCGGAACTCCCGGAGCTGGTGGCCCGGGTGGCCGGACGGGCGCGCCTGGAGGTCTCGGGCGGCGTCGGACCGGCGGATCTGGCGCAAATCGCGGCCGCAGGCGTGGATTTCATTTCTTGCGGCGCGCTCACCAAGCACGTGCAAGCCGTGGACCTCTCCATGCGCATCCGGCGCGTGGATTGACTCCCGCACGCCCCATCCCTGGGTCGAACCCTGACACCTTGCGTGTGCGCCCGGTCGTGAAGCCGGAGCTGCGTGCGAGCGCGAAGCCCCGGTGGCGGGCGCATTTCCACCGGGGCCAGCCACGACCTCAATGACCGGAGAGCTTTGCCTTCACCAGTTCGAAGACCGCCTCGGTCTCGCGCGCGGTGTCCGCCAGCAGGGCCTCGATGGCCTCGCGCCGGGAGCCGGCAAATTCCGCATCCTTGATGCCGCCGATGTTGATGTAGACGTTGAGCGCCGCGCTGCGCACCGCGGCATGGGCAGCGAGGACGGCCACACCGGCGTCACTCACCACGTTCACATTGCCCTGCTCGGCCGTGGCCCGGCAGAGGCCGATGACTTCAGCCGCCAGACGCGCGCAGGCGAGCGGGACGTCGGTGGCCTCACGCAGGGCGCTCTGGATCGCGGCACTGCGTGCAGCCTTCTGCGCATCGTCGTCCTTGGGCAGTCCGTAGGCCGCCATCACGGCGTCGAACACACGGACATCATCGGCCATGGCATCGAGCAGAGCGGCCCGCAGACCCTCGGCCCGTGCCAGCAGCGCCTTGACCTCGGCCTCGACGGGCGCGTACTTGGGCTTACCGATGGTCAGATTGCACACCATGCTGACCAGTGCCGCGCCCATGCTGCCCATGACTGCGGCCGCACTGCCGCCGCCTGGGGTCGAGGCCTGGCTCGCCAACGCATCGAGAAAGCTGCTCACGGTTTCGTTCTTGAAGGACATCTCGTCGGCTCCTGGGATGGGTCAGTGCTTGTCCGGGGTGAAAGCAGGGGCGGCAGTATAGGCAAAGCACCCGCGCGCCCACAGCGTGGAGGCCGAGGTCACGGGGTGACCCGCCAGCCTGCCGGCCCTATCATGCGGGGCTGACTGCCAGGGCGGCGACCCCGCCCGCAAGCTGTGCCGCAGCGCACAACCCGTGCTCTGGCCGTGGGCGTGGAGCGGTTCGAAGCCGAAGCTCCGCGTGTCACTGTGCCATCCACTGCCGACGCCACCCGCATCTGTCGGTCATCTCCGTTTCCATTCAACCGTCTTGCATTCCAGGAGCCCACATGGCTGCAAAGCTGCTTTTCCACCTCGATACCGACCCCTATCCGAGCGTCTTCGACACGGTCGTCGCCTACGATGGCGGTGCCGATCACGTCCAGGGCTATGGCGGCATGACGCCAGATAACGTCGGCCCGATGGTCGATGGCGCCATCTTCACGCGCCCACCGAAGGACAAGCGCTACACCGCGCTGTTCATCAGCGGCTCCAACCTCGAGGCGGGTCAGGAACTCCTGAAGGCGGTACGCAAGAAGTTCTTCGCCGGCTTTCGCGTCTCCGTCATGCTCGACAGCAACGGCAGCAACACCACCGCGGCAGCCATGGTCGCGCAGCTTGCGGCAACGGGTTCTCTCGCCGGCAAGAAGGCCGTGGTGCTGGCCGGGACCGGTCCGGTCGGGCAGCGTGCCGGCGTGATGCTCGCACGGGAGGGTGCCGAGGTGATCCTGACCTCCCGCCGTGTCGATCGTGCCGAGGCGGCCAGTGCCCTGATGAAGGAACGCTTTGGCGTCGATCTGGGCGCGGCCGGCGTCCACGATGAGGCGACCACCCGTCAGGCCCTGGATGGCGCGCACATCGTGCTCGCCTGCGGTGCTGCTGGCGTGGAGCTGCTGCCGGAGGCGCTGTGGGCCGAACATCCCACTCTGGAGATGCTCTCCGATGCCAATGCCACACCGCCCCTGGGCTTCGGTGGCATCGACATGATGGACAAGGGTGTGGAACGTCATGGCAAGCGGGTCTTCGGCGCCATCGGTGTCGGTCAGCTCAAGCTGTCCCTGCATCGGGCCTGCATCGCGCGACTCTTCGAGAGTCACGATCAGGTCTTCGACGCCGAGGAGATCTACGCCATCGCCCGAACGATGGCCTGAGCAAGAGTCCGACCGGGGTATTCGCGTGCGTTTGACGCGAATACCCCGGCCCCTGACGTCCGGATGACCATCTCATCCCAGCGTGTTGCATGCGCGACCCTGCTCGGTGCCAACGCCGAAGGGCTGGTCAACCTCCTCTGTCGTATCCCTCCCCCAACGGGCGAGATGGACGGGCCTGCCGCGTGCATCGAGTACGTCGCCAGCCGATTGGGCTTGACCGCTGGCGAACTCAGTTGCGGGTTCGGGTTCAACATGTTGCTGCCCGAACTGCCGGACGTGCTTGCGCTGCTGGGTATCGGCGATATCCAGTCGTTGTACCGGGTCCGCGATACCTGCCTGACCGAGGACGTCTACCAGGCGCTCAGTCTGGAATCGGTGCTCGCCATCCACGCGCACGCGGCCGCGCACCCGATCGTCGCCGATGTCCTGCAGCCGCTCCTCGAGCGCCGTCTGCCGGCACTGGAGGCCCGTATCGAGCGTACCGTCCACGCGCCCACCATCGAGCGCTATCGCAATGAGCTGCGCGCACTCTACCGACTCGGTCTGATGCCGCTGGAACGCTTCGAGGCGCGTCTGTCTCGGCCGCACGATGGTTTCCGAGCGCTCGTGAACGAGGTACTCCTCGCCGCAGAGACCCGGCTTGTGCCGGTCGGTGTCCTGCTCTACCGAGACGACATCCTGCCACGGGAGAAACAGCAACTCATCCGGCGCGGTCTGCTGCCAGCCGGGCTGTTGCAGCAGCGAGTGGAGTCTGCGGACATCGCTCCGGCAGAGCGGGAACTGCTGCTGCGTGAACTGCGCCTGATGCAACCTGACTGAGCGCCTGTGAGGCAACCGCCCGTGTCATCGCGCAAACCACACCGTCATCCCCGCACGAACCACACGTCATCCCCGCGCAGGCGGGGTTCCAGTCCTTGCCCGGCGCCGGCACAACGACACTGGCTCCCCGCCGCAGCCTGCCCGCGAGCGTGACCCGAGGGCCTGATCAGCCGGGGCGTTCAGGCACACACTCAGGGGCTGACGGACGGGCGCAGGGGAGCGGGCACCCGCCTGGCCTCGAATTCAATACGACCGAGCGGCCCGAACTCCGCGACGTAGCGACCGGGCAACATCGGCACGACCCGACCCAGCGCCCCGGTGAAGAAGATGTGCTCCTGCCGCAGAGGCTCACGTTCGGCATGCAGGGCGTTCAACAGGGCGGCGAGTGCCACCAGCGGTGGGCCTCCCGCATCCTCCACACGCCCCCAGGCCACTTGCCGACCGGCCAGCGCGAGGTGTGGGCGCAGGCTCGCCAAATCGAGCGCCGGATCACGGATGAGCGGCCCGGTAATGAACTCACCCCCTCCAGCGTTTATCGCGATGAAGTCCACGAGACTGGGTGGTCGCCCCGAGGCGAAACCCAGATCCGGGATCACGACCATGGCCATCCAGCCCAGCACCCGGGGCTTGAGTTCCTCCGGACGGACCGGGAAGCGTGGCGGCAGCGACGACAAGCGTGCTGCGAGCCCAATCTCTACAGAAGGCCGCTGCCAGGCAGCGTGGCGCAGGATGTGTGGTGGTCTTACGAGGTGCCGGGCATGCCCCAGGCGCGCAAAGGCCGAAGCCGTGACTCCGAACTGCTGACGTGCAACCTGGCTGGTGAAGATCGCACGCCATCCGCTCACCGGTGCCTCGCCGCGTGCAAAGGCGCGTTGCACGGCGTAGGCATATCCGGGCTTGATCAGTGCCGGTTCGAAGAGCGAGAGTACCGGCCACGGACGCCGGGCGGCGCGATCCTCCTGCAGCACCTGACCCCAATCCTCGGGCGCGGCCAGACAGGCAGTCGCCGCCAGTGCCAGGACGAGTACACGCAGGCAATACCACCTGCGCGACCTGGCGCACGGCCCGGCACCTGGATCCGGCATGAACGCACGCATGCCGCCCGCTGGCGTGTCAGAAGGGCAGTTCGGCATCCGGCCGGGCGCCGAGGAGCACGCGCCGGAAGTCTTCCTGGATCCGGATGAGAGCGGCTTCGCTGTCGGCCTCGAAGCGCAGCACCACCACCGGCGTGGTATTGGACGCGCGAGCGAGGCCGAAACCATCCGCGTACTCCACACGCATGCCATCGATGGTGATGACCTCCCGTGGCTCGGTGAAGCTTGCCGTCGCCTGCAACTCCGCGATCAGCCGGTGCTGTTCACCCTCGGCCGGCATGCGGATCTGCAACTCCGGCGTGCTGAAGGCATCCGGCAGACCCTCCAGCGTCGCATCGATATCCGACTGGCGGCTCAGGAACTCGAGCAGGCGAGCCCCCGCGTAGAGGCCGTCATCGAAGCCGTACCAGCGTTCCTTGAAGAAGACATGACCGCTCATCTCACCCGCCAGGAGCGCGCCCGTCTCGCGCATCTTCGCCTTGATGAGCGAGTGCCCGGTCTTCCACAAGGTGGGTCTTCCCCCACGCTCCCGGATCCAGGAGAACAGATTGCGCGTGCACTTGACGTCGAAAATGATCTCGGCACCCGGATTGCGACTCAGGACATCGTCCGCGAAGAGCATGAGCTGGCGATCCGGATAGATGATTTGTCCACCGCGAGTGACCACGCCCAGACGATCACCGTCACCGTCGAAGGCCAGCCCGAGTTCATCGTCGCTCGCGGCGAGGTGGCGGATGAGATCCTGCAGATTCTTCGGCTGCGAAGGATCGGGATGATGGTTGGGGAAGGTGCCATCGACCTCGCAGAAGAGGGGCGTGACCCGGCAACCCAGGCGTTCGTAGAGGCGCGGCGCAAAGGCCCCCGGCACACCATTGCCCGCATCGACCGCGATCCGCATGGGCCGCGCCAGGCGCACGTCGGCCGCGATGCGCTCGATGTAGTCGTCGGCGATGTCGCGTTCGACGAGCCCACCCTCACCTACCAGAAGATCGCCCGTCTCGATCCGGCGGCGCAGGGCCTGAATGAGATCGCCCGCGAGCGTCTCACCATCCACCACCATCTTGAGCCCGTTGTACTCCGGTGGATTGTGGCTGCCGGTGACCATCACACCCGAGCCGGTGCCAAGGTGGGCGGCAGCGAAGTACACCATGGGCGTCGCGACCAGGCCCACATCGATGACGTCCGTACCGGTCGCGCGGATCCCGCGGATGAGCGCAGCGGCGAGCGCGGGACCCGACAGTCGCCCGTCGCGACCCACCACCACGGCCCGCCCCGTGCGTTCGCGGGCGAGACTGCCGATGGCGCGGCCGATAGCCTCGACCACCGGCTCAGTCAGCGTACGATCAACGATTCCACGAATGTCGTAGGCCTTGAAGATCTCGTGAGGCACGCTCTGCACGGGGGCTCTCCGGGAGGGATGGCTGACGGGCGCGCGCAGCAGGCTTCGCTGCGCGCGGCGCACGGTAGCTGATCACGGCGGGAGGTGCCAAGTCGCGACGAGCAGTCGGAGCAACAATCCGTTGCACCGGCCCCAGTCTACAATCTCAGCCCGGAACACCACCCTTGCGGATGAGAAACTCGAGCTCTGCATCACCTGACCAGCCGAGCAACTCGTGCCCGGTCTTCGCGCAGTAGGCACGCAGATCGATGACTGCCATCGGATCCGTGGCAAGCACCCTGAGCACCTCGCCCGCGGCGAGTGATCGCAGGGCCACCTTGGTCTTCAGCACCGGCAGCGGACAATCGAAGCCGCGTACGTCGAGTGTGACGCTCACCCGGAGTGACTCGCTCGATTCCTGCATAATGCCCCACGGCCTCTGGCCCATCGACGGCGCGACATGCGGCGCGCCCCGGGATTCGACTCGATGTCCCTCATCCTCGACAGCATACTGCCGCTCTTCATCATAATCGCCTGCGGCTGGACGGCCATCCGCACGCGCTTCCTCGATGTGACCGTCACCCGCGCGCTGGTCGCCTACGTCTTCTACGTGGCCACGCCCGCGCTGCTCATCCGCGCCCTGGCCCACACCGAGTTGCCGGCCGCTCCACCGTTCGCGCTCTGGTTGTCGTACTTCCTGCCCGCCGTGACGATGCTCGCACTCGGCACCATCATCAGCCGGAGCCTGTATTCCCGGCCGCTGCCGGACGCCATCGTCGCGGGCTTTGCCAGCGCCTTCTCCAACGGCGTACTCATCGGTGCCCCCGTCATCCTCGGCACCTACGGCGAAGCGGCGGCACTGCCCTATTTCCTGATCATCGCCCTGCACAGCCCGCTGCTGTTCCCGCTCGGCACCCTGGCGATGGAGTTCAGCCGCGGCCATGCGGGCGGCGCAGGGCTGGCACTCAAGGAAGGCCTGCAACAGTGTCTGCGCAACCCCATCATCGTCTCGCTGGCGGTGGGGCTGGCGCTGAACCTCTCCGGCATGGCACCAGCAGGCCCACCCGGCCGGGCGCTGGAACTGCTCGCTGAATCCGCCGCACCCTGTGCCCTGTTCGCGACCGGGGCACAGCTCGCGCAGTATCACGTAGCGCGTGCGGTGTCTGAATCGCTGTGCGTGACGGCGCTGAAGCTCATCGTCATGCCACTCTGCGTCGCCTTCCTCGGCAGCCGGGTCTTCATGCTGCCGCCGGAATGGCTGGCCGTGGCCTGCACCGTCGCCGCACTACCGAGTGGCGTCAACGCCTATCTGCTGGGCAATCGCTACCATCAGGGCATCGAAGTGGCGACCACCTCGATCGTGCTCTCCACCCTGATCTCAGTGCTCACGCTCCCGCTCTGGCTCTGGTGGTTCGGACGCGCCACCGCTTGATGGACGCGCGCCGGCCCGAACACGCTCGAGCCACAGCGCAGGCCCTTCGCGACGGGACAGGAAGAAGCGGCAGTCGGCGCGGTTGATGGCCGCCGCGGGGCCCTCCTCCTCCAGGGCGAGCAGGACACCCTCCAGCCGATGCCGTTCGCGGCGCGTGAGCGGATCTCCGGTGGGCGTGAGTGCCAGATGCAGACTGGTGGCACGTGGATCGGTGAGCACGCGCCGGACGCCCGCCTCGCTGAACGTCGGTCCATTCGCCAACGCCGAATCCAGGTAGCGCAGGCAACGCGGCCGATCACTCTCTTCCGGAGAGCGGAACAGCCCCCGACGGGCCATCCATGTCCCGAGATCCACCCGGCTCGTCAGCATGGAGAAGGGCACGGCGAGCAGCAGACCCGCCAGCACAGGGGTGAACCACCAGAAGAAGTGGGGCACATACCACCAGGCCCACAGCCCGACCGCAGCGCCCAGAAGCGACTGACCGAGGTGCGCACCGGCCGCTTCAGTGAAACGCGTGGCGTGGTCGTCACGCTGCTGGGCAGGCCAGCCGACATTGCGCCGCGCGAGTGTCGCGAAGACGAACTTCGACTGGAACAGCATCATCACCGGGGCCAGCAGCACCGCGAAGAAGATCTCGAACAGGACCGAGCCGGCGGCCCCGAGCAGGCCGCCATGTCCACGACGTGCCCGGCCGTCCAGCAGCAACAGCAGCAAGGCAAGAATCTTCGGCAGGAACAGCATCGCGAGGGTGGCCAGCATCACGCTGGTGAGTTCGAAGGTGTAGGTGTCAGGCCAGATGGGCACGGTCGTATCGCCGAAGAAGTACACCGGCACCGCGCGACTCTGGACCCAGGCCTCGACCGCCGTGAGCGCGAGGAACAGCAACCAGAGGGGTGATGCCACGTAGGACATCACGCCCATCGCCAGATGCACCCGCGATGACAACCTGAGCCCGTGCGCGCCGACGATGCGGGCATGCTGCAGATTGCCCTGACACCAGCGTCGATCACGCTTCGCGTAGTCGATGAGGGTGGGCGGGATCTCCTCGTAGCTGCCATCGAGATCCCACGCGAGTACGACCGACCAACCCTTGCGGGCAAGCAGCGCGGCCTCCACGAAATCATGCGAGAGGATCTCGCCACCAAAGGGCTCACGGCCTGGCAGCCGGGGTAAGCCACAGCAGGCGGCAAATGCCTGCGTGCGCAGGATCGCGTTGTGGCCCCAGAAGTTGCTCTCCCCGCGCTGCCAGAAGGCGAGCCCCGCGCAATACATGCGCCCGTACAGACCACCGGAGAATTGCAGCACCCGCGCGAACAGCGAGGCCCGGTTCACCGATACCGGTGGCACCTGGATGAGCCCCAGCCGTGGCTCTGCCTCCATCCGCGCCAGCAGTTCGACCAGTGTGCTGCCGGACATGACGCTGTCCGCATCGAGAATGACGAAATAGGGATAGTCGGCACCACAGCGCCGCACGAACTCGGCGAGGTTGCCGCTCTTGCGCTCGGTATTCTCCGGACGGTTGCGATAGAAGATGCGTCCGTGGGCCTGCAAGCGCGTACACAGCTCATACCAGGCGGATTCCTCGTCCATCCACAGATCGGGGTCGCGCGTGTCGCTCAGCACGTGGAAATCGAAGCGCGCCGCCTCGCCCGTGTCCTCGAGGTCGCGCCAGATGGCCTCGATACCGGCGAAGATGCGTCGCGGATCCTCGTTGTAGATCGGCATCACGAGTGCCACGCGGGCCGTGCTGCTGGCAGGCAGCGCGGTGCGCCGGGCACGGCGGCCAAAGGCCAGCATGACGAAGAAGCCGGCGACGGCCGTCCAGAAGGCGAGCGCGATCCAGCCCGACAGCAGGGCGTAGAGCAGCAGCAGCGAGAGTTCCAGCGGTGTAATGCCATCTGCCCGCACGGCACCGGCCAGAAGACTCACCGTGAACGCCACGGTGGCGAACACCAGCAAGGCATGCGCGACGCGGCGGGCAGGAGACGGTGGCTCCGGGCTCTGCGTCCCGATGTGATCGGTTGCCGCCGGGGCGTCCGTCTTCTGCACAGGTTTGTGAACGGACTGGGTATTGGGCGCGGGCATGAGGCCTACCCGCGCCGGGGCCAGCAGCGCAGCAACCAGGCCAGCGGCCGGAAGCGGCGCAGACGCAACTCGGCGGTCGGCATCGCGAGCGGTGCCGCCGCTGGCAGGGGCCGTGGTGCCGCGGCCAGCAGGCGTTCGCAGATCCCCGGTAGTGGCGGCGACAACAGGGCCTGAGGCCAGTCGGGCAAGGCCCCGTGAACGAGAGCCGCCCGTAGCGGCATGAGATCCGAGCACTCGGCACCGGCCATGGCCACGGCGCGTGCGATCCAGTCATCGATGAAGGCGAAGGTCTCGCGCACGGCGTGCTCGGCAAGCGCAAGCCCCGAGGGCCGGTCGCGCTCCACCTGCGACTGCAGACGCCGCAACACCCGTTGCACCAGACGCTGGCGCAGGTCTTCCGTCTGCACACCGAGGTCGAGCAATAGCCGGTCAATCTGTGGTGTGACCGCGCGCACCTCGGCGCTCAGATGTAGCCCCGTGGACCAGATGCCCTGCGCCACGGGCCTGTGTGTCAGCTCCTCGTCCACTGGAACACCCAGGTTTCGCTCAATACATCGGCACCGTGCTTCAGGAAACAGCGCAGGTCCACCGCCTGATCACCCGCAGGGGTCAGCTCGAAGAACAGCCGACGACCACCGGTCTCGGGGTTGTGCTGCACCACCGGCCGCGTAAGTTCACCCGCGGAGCTGGAACACAGCGCCTCCACGGCGGCCTCGGGTCCGACGCTCCGCAAGCTGGGTCCCACGAAATCGAGCACGAACTTCCGCCGCGAGGAGTCGAGTTCGTCCGTGCCGGCACCGCCAATCCTCGTGGCGATCACGCGTGCACCACGCAGCCGGGCCTCGGGATCGAGCGCAAAACGCAGCCGATAGGCGAACTCGAGCTCATCGCCACGCACGGGCGGGGTCTCGGGCGTCCAGAAGGCGACGATGTTGTCGTAGCGCTCAGCCAGCGAGGGGATCTCCACCAGTTCCACGATCCCCTTGCCCCACTGCCCCTGCGGCTCCACCCACAGGCTTGGCCGGCGATGGTAGTGCGCTTCGAGGTCCTGATAGGCCGCGAAATCGCGCTCTCGTTGCAACAGACCGAAGCCTCGGGGGTTCTCCACAGAGAAGGTGCTGATCCGCAGCGTGCGTGGATTGTTCAGTGGCCGCCAGATCCGCTCGCCCTGGCCGGTCTCGATGACCAGCCCATCGGAGTCATGCACCTCGGGTCGGAAGTCGTCGACGAAGCGATCCGTACTCTTGCCGTGCATGAACATGCTGGTGAGCGGCGCGATGCCGAGCTTCGCTACCGTGTCACGGAAGTAGAGCCTCATCTTGACGTCGATGAGCGTGTGCATGCCCGGCTCGATGCGGAAACGATAGGCACCGGCGACCCGATCACTGTCCAGCAGTGCGTAGACGTAAATGGCATCTGTGCCGGCGTCGGCCGGGCGCTCGATCCAGAACTCCCGGAACACCGGAAACTCCTCGCGGGTCGGCAGCCCCGTGTCGATCGCCAGCCCACGGGCGGTGATGCCGTAGCTCTGGCCCTGGCCCACGGCGCGGAAGTAGCTCGCGCCAAGGAACACGGCGATCTCGTCGAAGCGGGTGTCGGCATTGATTGGGCCCAGGAGTCGCAGCCCGGCAAAACCTGTCTCCGGCGGGATATTGCCCGCCACTTCGTTGCGACCGAAATCGAAGAGCTCCTGCGCGTAGGCCACCGGTTTGACCAGGCCATCCTCGATGAGGTTGACCCGCACGCGATCCTTGAACAGGAAGCCCCGACTGAAGAGCTCCACCCAGAAGGGCAGTGCGGTCTCGGCCCAGATCGCCCGGTCACGACGGAAGCGGATGTCGCGGAAGCGGTCGTAGTCCAAACCTTCCAACGCGGGTGGCAATTCGGGTCGATCAGGCACGAAAGGCGCTGACGCCAGCCGCGCCGCCGCGCGCATGACGGCCGAGAAATCGAAGGCTTCGCCTGCAGCGATGGCCGGCTCGTCAGCGACGCGTGGAGCCGGGGCAGCCTCGGGCAGCACCGGCGCCGCCTCGGTAGCGACCGGCTCCGCAGTGACCGGAGCGGTGCTGACCGCGGCGGCGGCTTCTGCAGCCGGAGGCGCGGACTCCTCCGTGGCGGGCGCTACCATGGGGAGCATGAGCAAGAGAAGGGAACAAGCGCGACAAAGCCGCGTCACGGATGGTTGGACACGCACAGGCGCAGATCGCAAGTTTGGACCTCAGGCGGAAATGGTGCACGACCGTCGTGCACTATCGGACAACAAAGCCGGGCGAACCGCAGCCCGACCGCCGAGCGGAGTTCGCTCGAGTGTCACGTACAGTTTAAATCGTGCCGCGTCGCAGGTGAATCAGGGCTGAATGGCTCCCCCCTGACAACGGCTGGCCCAGAGGACCCATGGCTGGCTGCGCGCCGAGTCTCCACAGCAATTCAGAAACCGCAGGTAACGTGCTCTGAAATCGGGACAAAAAAAAGGACGGGCAAGCCGTCCTTAAAGGGAGGTCAATCATCTCGCCGCAGAGGTTGGGCCACCGGCCCGGTCCCCCTACAATGGCGCCTTGGGTGATGGATCCACCCGCCGCACCGCGAATGAGCAATAATTTATTGCGCTGCGGCATTCTCTTCAAGGCAAACGGCGGCGACGCTTTGTTGCCCCTTCGACTACAAACGCATTTGCCTGGTGAGTACCCCCCTCCGTGACCGAACGCCCAGCACCTGTCTTCAGCCTGATCGGCACACTGCCTCCCCGGTCCCTGCTTCACTATCTCGAAGCACCGCTCAACCGGATGCTCGGTCTCGACCGGCTGGAGCAGGTCTACCAGAACGTCAGCGGCACCGATGGCCCGGACGCCTTCTTTGATCGCCTGATCCGCCTCCTGGGTGTCGAGGTCTTCAGCGACGACCCCGGACTCATTCGGGTGCCAACGCGTGGCCCCACGCTCGTGGTGGCGAACCACCCCTTCGGTGGCCTGGAGGGCGTGGTGCTGCCGGCCCTGCTCCGCCGCCT
>DNIF01000140.1 GCA_003485715.1 Gammaproteobacteria bacterium | reverse complement strand
CGGCCTCCAGCTCGAAGTCGAATTCACCCGTCCTGGGTGTGCGCAGGAACCGCAGGCCGGGCGTGACGATACGCCGGTCCAATGTCTGATGATCACCGTTGTCACGCTCCGAGAGCGCGTACAGGTAGGCCTCGCCGCTGATGTTGCCGGGCAGGCCATGCTTGCCACGAAGACCGGCGAGGACGGTGGAGAGCCGCTCGGCATCCAGCGCGAAGTCGTCCTCTCCGAGCAGATCGCGCTCGCGCGGCAGCCGATCCTTCGGCAGCACGAGGAAGAACTGCATGAGGCGCGTCTTCGAGTCCACCCACTGCCGGAAGTTGAACGGCACCTCGCCTTCGCCGGGATCGAACCACTCCGCACTGATGCCGGTGAAGGAGTTCACCGTATTGCGGAAGCGGTTGCGCGCGACCAGACGGCGACTGCCGGCGTTGATGGTCAGGCGCCCGGCCTTGAGTTCAAGTCGCCCCATCGGCGTGAGGACATTCGTGGCATCCCAGCCCAGATAGGCCTGCAGGGGCTCCAGGGCATTGCTCAGGTGGGTGCCCACGCGCGTCTCCTCGGTATCGAGGAAGCCGCGTGAGTCCTGCAGTTCGCCCCGAACATGCAAGCCCGGCCCACCGACACGGAGGTTCAGGAACAGGCGCGAGGCCAGAATTTCCTCGTAGCGCTTGTCCGGCAGGCCGATGGGCTGTGAGTAACCCTCGTGGCGAATGCGGTACTCGCCGAAGATCTCGAAGGGGATCGTGCCCTTGCCCGGCTCAGCAGCCGCGACCTGGCCGGCAGTGCAAAGGCCGATACAGGCGGCAAGCCGCCCGACCAAGTGAAGTGTGTTCCTGCTCATCTCCGCCCCTCCGGTTCTCCGTGGGCGGCGGGTCGGTCATTCACCGGCTCGCCCATCACGGCGGCGGACGATATCCTTGCCAGAGCATCAGGAAAATCTAGTTATTCTTGCCTTGCCCATCAGGGCTTCTTATGGATGATTCACGATGCACCTCACCCTGCGCCAGCTCGCCCTCTTCGAGGCCGTCGCCCGCCATGCCTCGATCTCCCGCGCAGCGGAGGAGGTACACCTCACCCAGCCGGCGGTATCGATGCAGGTAAAGCAGCTCGAAGATCAGGTAGGACTGCCGCTCTTGGAGCGCATCGGTAAACGCCTGCACCTCACGGAGGCAGGCCACGAGGTCCGCAGCCATGCCGCGCGCATCGCCGCCCAGGTGGCCGACCTCGAGGCAGCGATAGCGCGCCTGCGCGGGCTCGAACACGGGCAACTGCGGCTGGCCGTCGTGGCCACGGCCAACTACTTCATCTCCAGGCTACTTGCGCGCTTCAGCCAGAGTCATCCCGGTGTGCGCATCAGCCTGCAGGTCGGCAACAGCGCGCAGGTCCTCGCTGCCCTGGTGGAGAACCGCTCGGACCTCATCATCACCGGCCAACCACCAGACGATGAGGACGTCATCGCCCAGCACTTCATGGACAATCCACTGGTGGTGATCGCGGCCGCGACACATCCGCTTGCTGCGGCATCCTCCATCCCGCTCGAGCGCCTCGGGAATGAGGCGCTGGTGGTGCGTGAGTCGGGTTCAGGCACCCGTGAGGCAGTGGAGCGGCATTTCGCCGAGCACCACGTCGCCTACCACACCGGTTGCGAGCTGTCCTCGAACGAGGCGATCAAGCAGGCGGTGCAGGCCGGGCTTGGGTTGGGGGTCGTATCGGCCCAGACCCTCGAACTGGAACTCGCAACCAGCCGTCTGGCGGTGCTGCCGGTCGAGAGCTTCCCCATTCTGCGTCACTGGTACGTGGTGCACCGACGCCACACCCGACTGGCCCCGGCCGCGGATGCCCTGCGCAGCCGCCTGCTCTCGCATGACCGCTCGGCGACCCGACTCTCGGAGGGTTGAAACGCGGATGCTCGCCCGCCCCGTGGGCCGATCGACAGCGGGCCGATCGACGCACTTGACGCGGATCCCTCGACCGCAGCGGCAGCCTGTGTGAACCTTCGTGCATACCGTTCGGCCGCAGGGGCGAGCGGGTGATTTCGTTCCGGCCGGCCCGTAGCGGGTACGCCCTGCTCACAGGGTGTACCCGGCGCGACGCCAGCCATCCCGATGACCCCAGGAGGCGACATGGGCAAGGCCTTTGTGCTGGTAGCAGACAGCGCCTACGCGCGCATCTTCACGGCGGATTCCCCCATGGGGCCGCTCAGCGAACTCGCGGCCCTCACACATCCGGAGAGCCGTCTGCATGAGCGGGATCTCGTCTCTGATGCCCCCGGTCGAACCTTCGATTCGATGGGTGATGGGCGCCACGGTATGGAGGTGGCCGTCCGTCCCAAGCAGCAGGAGGCGATCGAGTTTGCGGGTGAGGTGGCACGACGCCTGGAAGAAGGACTGCAGCGACAGGAGTTTGCCCACCTCGTGCTGGTGGCGGCCCCCGAGTTTCTGGGCCTTCTGCGTGGCAAGCTGGATGCAAGCGTGCGTGACCGGGTGACGCTGGAGATCGCCAAGAACCTCGTCAAGCACAGCCCGGAGGAGATCCGTCGCACCCTGCCCGAGCGCCTTTACTCGACGCTTTGAGCGCGATCGGCGCCGCCCCGATCGATCCTGTCGGGACGGCGCTGCGTTCAGGAGTGAGTACGGCGTATTTCACGCCGGACAAATCCCGATGACCGATCAGCGGCTCTTCTCGTTGCAGGCTACCGCGCGCCGCAGCGTGTCGCGTGCGAAGAGTCGCTCCCCGTCGGGCGTGCGACCGTCTTCATGCCACTCCTCACGGACCTCGAGACAGAAGGCACCAGCGTTCTCGATGATCGGTTCCGGGTTGGTGGGTTTACGCCCGCCTATCTGGAGATATTCGCTGGTCGATGCGTAATCAGGGCGGATGGTGCCAGTTCCACAGCCCGCCAGCAGGGCAGTGGCGGTACCAAGAACGGCAAGGCGTGTGATATGTCGGGTGTTCAATGGAGGTCCCTCGTGTTGACGATGCGCCGCTCCCGCAGTGGGCGGTTGCTGCATAGCGACAGCATAACCAGCGACCACGCTGCCGGGAAATGTGAAAGGCATCCAACCGTTGCCTGCGTGGCAGCACGGCGCTCGCCGCGAGCCCCCTTCGACGCGGGTCTGTCGCCCAAACCACACGCAGCCATCCCCGCGCATCGCACAATGACGCGACTGCGGTGGTAGCCGATCCGCCTGGTATCGCTCCTCGAGCGGGGCGATCTCCCGGCTTCACCCGCCGAACGCCAGCCTCCCCAGCCCAGCAGAGGTTCCCCTGATGTTGCTCAACTGCGTGGTGTATCGCGACGGTCTCAAGCAGGCCGACATTCCGATCGAGGACATCTCCGACTACCGCGCTGATCGGGGTTGTCTGTTGTGGGTGGCGCTGAAGGATCCGACGCCGGAGGAGATCGCGCTGATGCAGGAGGAATTCGGCCTGCATCCACTCGCCGTCGAGGATGCGCGTCATGGGCACCAACGGCCGAAGATAGAGGAATACGGCGATATCCTTTTCGTGGTGCTGCACCTGCTCGAGAGCAACGGAGGCGATGACCTCGGGCTCGGGGAGCTCGCCATCTTCG
Organism: Gammaproteobacteria bacterium; assembly: GCA_003485715.1. GTDB lineage: Bacteria > Pseudomonadota > Gammaproteobacteria > UBA7966 > UBA7966 > UBA7966. Next base: position 5,547 of record DNIF01000140.1, on the reverse strand, counting down.
TCGGGCCCAACTTCGTGCTCTCGATACGACTGCGCACCAACGTACCACTGCTTGGCGTACGCGAACGCTGTGAACGTGAACCGGAGTTGCTCAAGAACGGCCCGGGGTTCGTGCTCTACGCGTTGATGGACGCCGTCGTGGACCGTTACTTCCCGGTGCTTGCGGCACTGGAGGAGGACCTCGAACAGGTGGAGGACCGCATGTTCGAGCGCAACGCGGGCCGTCGCAACGTGGCGAGTCTGTACGCAGTGAAGCGCCGGCTGATGGTCCTGCATCATGCCGTCCTGCCTCTCATCGAGGTGGCGAGCCGACTGGACGGCGGGCGCGTGCCTCAGGTGTGCGTTGGCCTGCAAGCCTGGTACCGCGACGTCCACGATCACCTGTTGCGTATCAACGCACATATCGACACCCAGCGGGAGACGCTCTGGACAGCCGTGCAGGCCAATCTCGCCATGGTCACCATCGAGCAGGCGGAGACCACCAAGCGTCTGGCAGCATGGGCCTCGCTCTTTGCCGTCTCCACCGCACTGGCGGGCATCTGGGGGATGAATTTCGACTACATGCCGGAGTTGCGGCAACCCTGGGGCTACCCGGCCGCCCTGGGGCTCATCGGCGGATCACTGACCTTGCTCTGGTGGCGATTCCGGCGATTGGGCTGGCTGTGATCCATTCACCCGCGAGATCGTCATCGTGACCCGCTTACCGCGCACCCTGCTTGGCTGTTCAATCGCACTGGCCGCGCCCGTCGCAGACGTTTGCGCAGATCCGATCGAAGACCTTCAGAACTGGAGCGCGATCTTTGCCACCGGCGGGCTCCCGGGCGTGCATGAGAAGGCACGCTACTGGCTTGAGGGTCAGGGGCGCTTTGGCGAGGAGATCTCCCGCTTCAACCAGGGGATCCTGCGCCCCGGGCTCGGCTGGGCCCTGTCCGAGCGCGTGACCCTGTGGGCCGGATACGCCTGGATCCCGACCGATCCCCCCGGTTCGAACAACGGCACCAGCGAACATCGGCTGTGGCAGCAGGTACTGTGGACCACACCCTTGCCGTTGGGGGAGTTCACTCTCGTTTCACGCACGCGCCTGGAGCAGCGCTTCTTCGAGCATGCCGACGACACCGGTTGGCGCCTGCGCCAGTTCACCAAGGTCACGCATCCTCTGGCCCTCGAAGGACGACTGTATGCGTCGATCTGGGACGAGGTGTTCCTCGCGATCGACGACACGGACTGGGGCGCGCACGCCGGGCTCGATCAGAATCGCTCCTTCGGTGGCATCGGACTGCGACTTGCCCGCGGTGTGGCACTGGAGGCCGGCTACCTCAACCAGTACGTCTTTCGTCGCACCCGCGACGACGCCAATAACCACATCCTGGCCTTCAGTCTGTACCTGAATCTGTGAGTCTCAGCCTGCCCCCGAGCGTTCTCGTCGGGGGCAGGAATGACGGCACCACCACCCCTGCAACTACCACCTCGTCATCCCCGTGCAGGCGGGGACCCGGTCCTTCCCTTGTGCCGGCCCCCGCCGGTGCCGATGTTTCGCCTGCGCCTGCGCCGGCAGCGAAGGTCTTTCTTAACGCCATGAACACGAATCCCTATCATTGGTCTTCATCTCGCCCTTACCCCAGCCTGCGCACCGCGCGGGTAGCCAATCCCTCGTGCTGACCCCAACCCCGGACCCTTCATGACGCTCGCCGAATTATCCCGCGGAGCCTCCGCCATCGTCGTTTCCGTCCGCGCGCCGCCCGAGGCCCCGGAGTGGGTCGAATGGCTGGAGGCCATCGGTTTCCTGCCCGGCGAGCACGTTCGGGTAATCACGCACGGGATACCCGGCGGGGATCCATTGGTCGTGCGAGTGGGCGACTCGACCTTCGCACTACGTCGTATCGAGGCCGACTGCGTGACGGTGCAACTGTGAAGACCACCGTCGCTCCACTCAACTTTCAGCGTCGTGGCGCGTTGCTCGCTCTGGTCGGCAACCCCAACGCCGGTAAGACAGCCCTGTTCAACCAGCTCACTGGCGCCCGCCAGAAGGTGGCGAACTACGCGGGCGTGACTGTGGAGCGGAAAGAAGGGGCAACGGCACTGCCTTCCGGCCGCCAGATCCGAGTGCTGGATCTGCCTGGGGCCTATGCGCTCAACCCACGCTCGGAAGACGAACGCATCACGGCAGATGTGCTGTTCGGTCGTGCCCACGGTGAAAAGCGCCCTGATGTCGTACTGTGTGTGGTGGATGCCTCCAATCTGCGCCGTCATCTGCGGCTGGTCCTCGCCGTGAAGCGGCTTGGACTGCCCGTAGTAGTGGCACTGAACATGGTGGACCGCGCTGCGGCGCGTGGCCGTGCGGTCGACGCCACGCGACTGGCCGAGTTGCTGGGCGTACCGGTGCTGCCCACGGTCGCGATTCGAGGCGAGGGCATGGCTGCGCTGCGCGAGCAACTGGACGACAGCGCCCTGTGGGATGGGCCCATTCATGCCGCCCACGTCGGTGCGTCTGCGGCGCCGGTTCAGAGCGCCGACCACGAAACAGTGCAGCGCATCCTCGAACAGTTGGGCCTCGACACCTTGATGCCGGAAACCCCGAGCGATCGTATTGATCGTGTCGTGCTGCATCCGCTGGCTGGGCCTGCCATCCTGGCGCTGGTGCTGTTCCTCGTCTTCCAGGCCGTGTTCGCCTGGGCTGAATGGCCAATGTCACTCATCGAGGCCGGGACCGCTTGGCTGGCCGCTGGCGTCCGTACCCTGGTGCCTGCGGGCCTGCTGCAGAGCCTGCTGGCGGACGGCGTGATTGCCGGCCTCGGCGGCGTGATCGTGTTCCTGCCGCAGATCGTGATCCTGTTCTTCTTCATCCTCGTGCTCGAGGAATCCGGCTATCTGCCGCGTGGTGCCTTTCTGCTCGATCGTGTGATGGGCGGCGTCGGCTTGAGCGGGCGGGCCTTCATTCCGCTGCTGTCCAGCTTTGCCTGCGCCATCCCGGGCATCATGGCCGCCCGCACCATCCCCCAGAGCCGCGACCGCTGGGTCACCATCATGGTGGCACCACTCATGACCTGCTCGGCGCGGCTACCGGTCTACACCTTGCTCATCGGTGCCTTCATCCCCGCACATGAACTGGGTCTTGGCATCGGTCTGCAGGGGCTGGTGCTGTTTGGCCTCTACCTTGCCGGGATCGTCGGTGGCGTGGCCGTCGCCTGGTTGTTGCACCGCTTCACCACCGTGCGAACACCACGGACGCTGATGATGGAACTGCCCGCCTACCACTGGCCATCGGCGCAGAGCATCCTGCTCGGCCTGTGGCAACGCGTGCAGATCTTCCTTGCGCGGGTCGGCGGCATCATCCTCACACTCACCATCCTGCTCTGGTTTCTGGCGACCTTCCCCGCCCCTCCGGAAGGTGCCACGGGCCCGGCCATCGAACACTCCTTCGCCGGCATGCTCGGTCGCGCCCTCACCGTGGTGTTCGAGCCGATTGGTTTCAACTGGCAGATCTCGCTCGCCCTGGTGCCGGGCATGGCGGCGCGCGAGGTGACCGTGAGCGCACTGGCCACGGTCTATGCGTTGCAGGTCACGGATGAGGCCGCTGCGGAAACCCTGCAACCCATCCTGGCGGCAGACTGGAGCCTGCCCACGGCTCTGTCACTCCTTGCCTGGTTCGTCTTCGCTCCGCAATGCCTGTCCACCCTGGCGACGGTCCGACGCGAGACCGGCGGCATGACCGGGCCGGCCCTGATGGCGGCTTACCTCTTTGCACTCGCCTATCTGGCATCGTTCATCACTTACCGAACGGCGCTCGCGCTCGGTGGCTGACCGGTCGCGGCTGGCACTCACCGTGCGCTTGGCGCTGGCGGTTCCGCTCTGCTGGCGCAGCGCACTGTCGACGGGCAGCCGCCAGCCCTTCGGTTTTCCCTTAGGCCATGCCCTGCCATCGTGGGTGCGCCTTCTGACATGCTCGGAGTCTGGTCGACCAGCGACCCTGATACCGGGGAATGCATCAGCATCCGTGCATCATCGACCGCGCGTTTGGGATGGCAAGGCGTGCCATTCTTTCTACTCGACAAGCTGGAGGTGCTAGCCCGATGAAATTCGAAACCATCGCCGTGCATGGCGGCCAGTCTCCTGACCCGACGACGCGGGCCGTGGCCGTGCCCATCTATCAGACGACCTCATACGCCTTCGACGACACCCAGCACGGTGCCGATCTCTTCGACCTCAAGGTCGAGGGCAACATCTACACCCGCATCATGAACCCGACCACCGCCGTGCTCGAGCAGCGGCTGGCAGAGCTCGAGGGCGGGATCGGCGCGCTTGCGCTCGCTTCCGGTCAGGCCGCCACGACCTACGCCATCCAGACCATCGCCGAGGCCGGCGACAACATCGTTGCCTCGACTGCGCTCTACGGCGGCACCTTCAATCTCTTCGCCCACACCCTGCCGCAGTACGGCATCGAGGTACGCTTCGCCGATCATCGCGATCCGGCATCGTTTCGCCCGCTCATCGACAATCGCACCAAGGCACTCTATGTGGAGTCGATGGGCAACCCGCTCGGCAACGTGACGGACATCGGAACGGTTGCAGACATCGCCCACGCGAACGGTGTGCCGCTCATCGTCGATAACACGGTGCCCACACCCTGGCTGTTGCGCCCCTTCGAGTACGGTGCCGACATCGTCGTCCACTCGCTGACGAAATATCTGGGTGGCCACGGCAACTCCATCGGCGGGGTCATCGTCGATTCCGGACGCTTCCCGTGGGCGGCGCATCGGCAACGGTTCCGGCGTCTGAACGAGCCTGATGTCAGCTACCACGGCGTGGTCTACACCGAGGCACTCGGGGCGGCGGCCTACATCGCGCGTGCGCGCGTCGTGCCGCTACGCAACATGGGTGCGGCGATTTCTCCCTTCAACAGCTTCCTCATCCTGCAGGGGATTGAGACCCTGCCCTTGCGGATGGAGCGCATCTGCGAGAACGCCCTCGCGATCGCGCGCTATTTGCAGATGCACCCGCGCGTGGCCTGGGTTCGTTACGCCGCCTTGCCCGACCACCCCGACCACGAACTCGCCCAGCGCTATCTCGGCGGACGGGCCAGCGGGATCCTGACTTTCGGAATCAAGGGCGGCGCAGCGGCGGGCGCACGCTTCCAGGATGCGCTCAAGCTCATCACGCGTCTGGTGAATATCGGCGACGTGCGCTCGCTTGCTTGCCATCCGGCCTCGACAACCCACCGACAACTGTCGCCCGAGGAGATGGCGAAGGCCGGCGTCTCCGAGGATACAGTGCGGTTGTCGATCGGTATCGAGCACGTCGATGACCTCATCGCCGACATAGAGCAGGCCCTGCGGGAATCCTGACACCGTTGAGCGAGTGGGGATGCCGAGACGACCTTCCCCGCGCCGACCGTCTGACCAGCCCCGGGGCGCACCGCAGCGCGATCCTCATGTCGGCTCCACCGCAGGGGTCTCGCATAGCATTTCGCTATCATGTGCATTTGCACAATCCATTTTACATATGGTTCGCGCCGCCCTAGTCTGCGCATGCGTTATCACCCTATCGAGGA
>DNIF01000049.1 GCA_003485715.1 Gammaproteobacteria bacterium | reverse complement strand
ACCCGTGACTCGTGACCCGTGACCCGTGACCCGTCACCCTTGACCCGTGACCGGTGACCCGTGACCCGTGACCTATCGACATCCTCGCCCGGACCCAACCCCTGCGGGAGGGGCCTGTGTCAGGAACACTGCTCCCTCTCTCCCGCACGTCCTTGATCGAGTGAGGCTTTACAGCCGGCCCCGCCTTTCGTAGCGTTACGGTCTGCGCACGCCTGCGGCGCGCCATCCCCGGAGTCTCCCCGCAATGTCCCGACGCCGCTGGCCTGTCGCCGTCGCGCGCCTGCTTGGCTGCCTTCTCGCACCCGCTCTGCTCGTGAGCGCGAGCCCGGTCGTGGCCGCCGAGGAGCCGGTCCTCAACATCCTCAACTGGTCCGACTACATCGCCCCGGGCACCATCGCGGCCTTCGAGGCCGAGACCGGTATCCGGGTGCGCTACGACGTCTTCGATGCCAACGAGGTGCTGGAGGCGAAGTTGCTGGCCGGGCGCAGCGGCTACGACATCGTCGTGCCCTCGGCCCATTTCGTGGCGCGGCAGATCGTGGCCGGGGTGTTCCAGCCCCTCGATCGTGCGCGCCTGCCGGGCCTCGCCAACCTCGATCCCGAGGTCATGCGCACGCTCGCGGCCTACGATCCGGGCAATGCCCACGTCGTCCCCTGGCTCTGGGGCACGACGGGCCTTGGCTACAACGTGACCGCGGTTGAAGAGCGCCTGGGCGGCACGCCGCCGGCGAGCTGGCAACTGCTGCTCGACCCCGCCAACGCCGCCCGCCTCGCGGACTGCGGCATCGCCCTGCTGGATGCGCCCATGGAGGTGATCCCTTCGGTGCTCATCGGTCTGGGTCTGCCGCCGAACAGCGAGGACCCGGCCCACCTGGATCGCGCCTTCGCCGCCCTCGAGGCCATCCGCCCGCATATCCGCTACTTCCACTCCGGGCAGTACATCAACGACCTCGCCAACGGCGAGATCTGCCTGGCCCTGGGCTACAGCGGCGACATCCTCATGGCCCGTGCCCGCGCCGAGGAGGCCGCCGCCGTCCAGACACTGCGGTACGTGATCCCGGAGGAGGGCGCGCTCGTCTGGTTCGACGTCCTCGCCATCCCGAAGGACGCGCGGCAGCCCGGCAATGCGCATCGCTTCATCGAGTTCGTCCTGCGGCCCGAGGTGATCGCGGAGGTGAGCAACGCCGTCCGCTACGCCAACGCCAATCTCAAGGCCACGGCGCTCGTGGACGAGGCCATCCGCATGGACCCCGGCATCTATCCTGACGCGGCCCTGCGCGCCCGGCTGGTCGCTAATCTGCCCCATGGGCCGAAATTCGAGCGGCGCATCAACCGGGCCTGGTCGCGCCTCAAAGCCGGTCGCGCGCGGTGAGTGCCCTCGGGAGACAGGCGATGCAAAAAGGCGCGGACGTGGCCGGAGGGGCGGCGCTGGAGCTTCGCTCCGTGAGCCGCCGTTACGGCGAGGTGCGGGCAGTGGAGGATGTCTCGCTGGCGGTCGGGGCGGGCGAGATCTTCTGTCTGCTCGGTGCCTCGGGCAGTGGCAAGACCACCCTCCTGCGGCTGCTTGCCGGTTTCGAGGTGCCGAGCGCGGGCGACATCTTCATCGCCGGTCAGCGCATGAACGATGTCCCGCCCTACCGCCGGCCGGTCAATCTGATGTTCCAGCAGTACGCGCTCTTTCCACACCTCACGGTGGCGGAGAACGTCGCCTATGGCCTGCAGCGCGAGGGACTGCCGCGATCGGAGATCCGCACACGGGTCGGCGAGATGCTGGCGCGGGTGGCCCTCGGGGGCCTCGAGGGGCGGCTGCCCCAGCAGCTCTCCGGTGGCCAGCAACAGCGTGTGGCGCTGGCGCGGGCGCTGGTGAAGCGGCCGCGGCTGCTGCTGCTCGACGAGCCGCTGGGGGCGCTGGATCGGCGTCTGCGCGAACAGACCCAGTTCGAACTGGTGAACCTGCAGGAGAGCCTCGGCGTGACCTTCCTGGTCGTCACCCACGATCAGGACGAGGCGATGCGGCTCGGCAGCCGCATCGGTGTCATGGACCGGGGTCGGATCGTGCAGGTCGGCACGCCGCGCGAGGTCTACGAGTTTCCGGCGAGCCGTTTCGTCGCCGATTTCGTCGGCAGCGTGAACCTCATCGAGGTCGCGAATCTCGTGGCTGGCCCGGAGGGCTGGCGCTGCGAGGCCCTCGCCCTGGGCTGCCGGCTGCGTCTGCCGGCTGCACCGCTGCCGGGCGGACGCACGCCCGTTGCCGTGGCCCTGCGTCCGGAGAAGGTACGCCTGAGCGTGGCCAGCGAAGGCGGGGCGACCGCGGTCGAGAACGCCGTCGCCGGGACGATCGAGGAGATCGCCTACCTCGGGGATGCCACCAACTACCTCATCCGCACCACGACCGGCGTGCCACTGCGTGCCACCTGCCTGAACACGGCGCATGTGGCGGCCGAGGGTCTGCGCTGGGGTGACGCGGTCTGCTGCGACTGGCCCGCCGAGGCCCTCGTGCCGCTGGCGGAGTAGGGCGATGGCAGCGTCTCCAGCGGAGCGTGCGGTGCGCCCCTTGAGTTCCCGCCGCGGACTGGCCTGGCTGCTGGCCGCGCCGCTCGCCTGGCTCAGCGTATTCCTGGCCCTGCCCGTCGCCATCGTCTTCTCCATCTCGCTGGCGCAACAGACGCTCGCGATGCCGCCCTACACGCCGATCCTCGTCTGGGATGCCGCGGAGGGCCTGCGGGTGAATGTGACCCTCGAGCACTACGCCTTCCTTCTCGAGGACCCTTTCTACCTGGAGGCCCTGCTCGGCTCGCTCGGCATGGCCGCAAGCACCACCCTCATCTGCCTGCTGATCGCCTTCCCCATGGCGCACGCGATGGCCACCGCCCCGGCACGCTGGCGTGCGCTGATGCTGCTGGCGGTGGTCCTGCCCTTCTGGACCAGCTTCCTGTTGCGCGTGTACGCGTGGACCGGGCTGCTCGCCGGCCGCGGCCCCATCAATCAGATGCTGCTGGCCCTCGGCCTCATCGACTCCCCGCTGCCGCTCATGAACAGCAACCTCGCCGTGCAGATCGGTCTGGTCTACACCTACCTGCCCTTCATGGTGCTGCCGCTCTATGCGGCGCTCGACCGCTTCGATGGCAGTCTGCTCGAGGCCGCCGCCGACCTCGGCGCCACGCCCTGGACGGCCTTCCGCACCGTCACGCTGCCACTCGTGTGGCCCGGTGTGGTCGCCGGCTCGGCGCTGGTGTTCATTCCAGTGACCGGTGAGTTCGTCATCCCGGATCTGCTCGGTGGGGCGGACACCCTGATGCTGGGCAAGGTGCTGTGGGAGGAATTCTTTGCCAACCGCGCCTGGCCGCAGGCCGCGGCGGTGGCCGTGTGCATGCTGCTGCTCGTGGCGCTCCCGGGCCTGCTGCGCGCGGCCTGGGAGGTCGTCACTGAACTCAGGCGATCCGCTCCGGCCCCGGCGGCCCCCCGGGGAGACCGCTGATGCGCGGGGCCCTGCCACGCTCGCGCGCCGCCCTGCTGGGCTTCCTGCTCGGTGCGCTGTTCCTGTGGTTGCCCATCGTCTCGCTGGTGGTCTACTCCTTCAACGCCTCGAAGCTGGTGACGGTCTGGGCCGGCTTCTCGCTCCGCTGGTATGCCGCCCTCTGGCAGGAACGCGCCCTGCTCGAAGCGGCCTGGCTGAGCCTCTGTGTGGCGCTGATGTCTGCCCTGCTCGCCACCGTGCTGGGCACCCTGCTGGCCCTCGCGTTGGCACGCCACCGGCGCTTCCGTGGGCGCCTGCTGGTCGGCTGGCTGGCAGGTGCGCCCCTGGTGATGCCCGAGGTGTTGCTGGGTCTCTCCCTGCTGCTCTTGTTCGTGAGTCTGGAACAGCTGATCGGCTGGCCGGCCGGGCGCGGTGTGACGACGCTGGTGATCGCCCATGCCACCGTCGCCCTGGCCTACGTGACGGTGGTGGTGTCGAGCCGGCTGGAGCGCCTCGATCCGCGGCTGGAGGAGGCGGCGCTCGATCTCGGTGCCGGGCCCCTCGCGGCCTTCTTCACGGTGACGCTGCCGTTGCTCGCACCCGCGGTCATGGCGGGTGCGCTGCTGGCCTTCACGCTGTCGCTCGATGACCTCGTCATCGCGAGCTTCGTCTCCGGGCCCGGTGCCAACACCCTGCCCATGGTGGTGTACTCGAAGGTGCGGCTCGGTCTGAGTCCGGTCGTCAACGCGCTGGCTACACTCTGGCTCGCCGGGGTACTGATCCTTGCCTTGATCGCCTTTCGCCTGTGGCGGGCGGCACGTACGTCGCCCGACGGGGTCTGATGGTCCGCTGTTCTCCCCCCGTCCGAAGCCGACCAGTAGGAGTACGCCCATGCAGTTCACACCGCGTTCGCTGTGCGCCTGTATCCTCGCCACACTCGCCTCGTTCATTCCCGGGATTGCCATGGCTGATTGCCCTCCAGTCCTCGACTTCAGCAAGCGTCAGCTCGCCGGCAAGGAGCCCGTCAACCTCTGCGATGCCTACGCGGGCAAGGTGCTGCTGGTCGTCAACACGGCCAGCCGCTGTGGCTTCACGCCCCAGTTCGAGGCGCTCGAGGCCCTGCACCAGCGCCTGGAGCAGCGAGGCTTCGCCGTGCTGGGCTTCCCCTCGAACGACTTCTGGGGCCAGGACCCGGGCACGGAGGAGGAGATCGCCGAGTTCTGCCGCATGACCTACGGGGTGAAGTTCCCGATGTTCGAGAAGACCCACGCCGCCGAAGCGAAGGCCGATCCGTTCTATCGCGCACTCGCCGCTGCCGCGGGCGAATATCCGCAGTGGAATTTCCACAAGTACCTCATCGATCGCAGTGGCAAGGTAGTCGGCAGTTTCGGCAGTCGTACCCGGCCGGACGACCCGGCCCTGCTGAAGCAAATCGAGGCCCTGCTCGGCCAGTGAAACGCGGGCTGCGCCGTTTGTCGGGTTTGGCAGTCCGCCGGACTGACTGGCCTCTGTCGCTCGAATGCGCGTGAGACTCGCCGGTGCAATCTCGGTGCGCTGAGCGGCGTTGGCATCGTCCGCGCCGCTACGGGTTTGACCTCACGGTGATCGGCACCGATCCGTCGGGGCTGGCGCTGGTCGAGGCCTTGCTCGCGACCACACCACGCACGCGGGTGATCGTGATCGAGCACCCCGAGCGCGGCGGGCTCGGGGTGGTCCCGGCAGGGGTACCCGCGCTGCCGGCGGGCGTCGAAGTCCGGCCAGGATGGGCCCGGCTGCTCGACCCCTGGACGCTTCAGATCATCGGCCCCGACGACCGCAGCGAGACCCTGACGACCCGGCGCATTCTGCTCGCCACTGGGATGGAGCCGGTGCAGCCGGACTTGCCGGGGCTCGACCAACTGCGCTACTTCGTGGCAGAGGACCCTGCAGGAATGGCCAGCCGGCCTGCGCAGGCACTGGTGCTGGGTGGCGGCAACACCGGCGTCGCATTGGCACTCGCACTCGCACAGGGTGGCTCCTCGGTCGTCTTGATCGAGCGCGCACCGCGCCTGCTATCGGACGCCGAGCTGGCTGCGGCCGAGGGCATGCATCAGCGCCTCGCCTCCGCCGGGGTCAGGGTGTGCACGCGGGCCTTTGCATTCAGGGTGGAGGCGGTAGGTGAGGGTGGCAGTCTCTGCGTGCAGGACGCCGTCGGGCGGCATGTCTTCCCCTTCGATGCGCTGTTCGTTGCTGTCGGGCGGCGGCCCCGTCTGGGCGGGCTGGGCCTCGAGGCACTCGGTTACGACACGAGCAAGCCGCTTGCGGTCGACCGGTGGCACCGCACCCGGCTGCCGCACATCCTGGCCTGCGGCGAGGTGGCAGAAGATGTGGCAGAACCCCGGGCGGCCCGCGCAACCGTGGCGGTTTTCCGTTGGGTCCGCGCTTGGCTGTCGCGATACCTGCCTCGACCCTTCGTTCTCGGTGTTCGCCGCGATGGCTGAACTTGCTCGGAACCGAGGTCACAGGCCCCCAGAGCAGGGTGGTCGGCGTGACTGAACCGGGGGAAGGAGCGGGCGGCGTGCTGCCGGTGGACGATCCGACCCGCGGGTTGCCCTTCGCGCTGGGCGGCCCTGCGCTCAGCGGCCTGCTGCGCTCCCGCCCGGAGGATTTCCTCGTCGAAGAAGACCTCGGCTGGCAGCCCTCGGGCGCGGGCGAGCATGCCTTCCTCACGCTGCGCAAGCGGGGGCTCAACACCACGGATCTGGCCCGGCGCATCGCCCGTCTGGCCGCGGTGCCGGCGCTCGCGGTTGGCTTCGCGGGCCTGAAGGATCGCCACGCCCTGACCACGCAGTCCTTCACCGTGCAACTTCCGGCCGGGGTGATGCCGGACTGGACGCAACTCGAGGACGGCAGCGTGGAAGTGCTGGCGGTCACGCGGCACGCCCGCAAGCTGCGCCGGGGCGCACTGACCGGCAACCGCTTCCAACTCTGCGTGCGCGGGCTGGCCGGTGATCGACTGCGGGCGGCCGAGACACTGGACCGCATCGCGCGCCACGGTGTGCCCAACGCCTTCGGTTCCCAGCGCTTCGGGCGCGCTGGCGGCAATCTGGAGGCTGCCGCGGCACTGCTGGCGGGGCGGGGACGACGTCCGCCGCGCGAGCAGCAGGGTCTGTACCTGTCCGCTGCGCGCTCCTGGCTCTTCAACCTGGTGCTGGCCGAGCGCGTGCGCAGCGGTTGCTGGGACACGGCCCTGGACGGCGACGTGCTGATGCTGGAGGGGAGCCACTCCCAGTTCCACCACGACGCGGGAGACGCGGGCATCGCCACCCGTCTCGCCGCGCTCGACCTGCACCCGACGGGCCCGCTGCCGGGGCGTGTGGGACGTGCGCTCGCAGCGCGATCCGCGAGCGCGGAACTCGAGGCCGCGGTGCTCCTGCCCTGGACACACTGGGTCGAGGGCCTCGCCAGACTGGGGGTGGATGCGGAGCGACGAGCCTTGCGTGTCGTAGTGCGCGATCTGCACTGGACGTGGGGCGAGGCCGATCTGACCCTGGCCTTCAGCCTCACGGGCGGTTCCTATGCTACGGCCGTCCTGCGTGAGCTGGTCGACACCGACGCGCCGGACTGAGTGCCGCAAGACGCTTGAAGCCGATGACCGCCCTCAGGGACGTTTGCGCCGGGGGACCGCCAGGACCAGGGTGCCGCCCTCGGCCACGGCCGGCGGGTCGCGCGTGTACTGCAGGGCAACGTCGCCGATCTCGATCCGGCAGCCATCGAAGAGGCGCGAGTGCGCGATGCGCTTGCCAGCCAGGTAGACCCCGTTCAGCGAGTCCAGATCGGTGATGGCGATGCCACCATCCGGGCGCAGATCCACCTCCGCGTGATAGCGCGAGACCGAGGGGTCGGACAGGACGAGGTCGTTGCCGATGGAGCGGCCGATACGGAAGGGCAGTTGCTCGATGGCGTGGTGTACCGGGGCCCCGTCGACGGCGATCAGCCAGCCGGCGCAGGGGCGGGACTCGGATACCACTGGCGAGACGGCCTGCGCAGCATCTTTGGCCGCTGGTTCTGCGCTGGCGGCGGGAGGCTCATCCCGACGAGGTCTGCGACGGAGCTGGCTTAACAGGACTCCCAACGAGAGGCAGCCGAGCAGCACGAGCAGAATGGGGAGTTCCGGGCCGTCCAGGAGCCCCAGCGACAGATCGCTGCCGGGGAATGCCGAGGCACATTCCGGAGCAAGCGTCCACAGGCCAGCGGCCCCGCTCAAGCGCGTGAGTCTGCCCCCTTTCGTGGGACTTGGCCTTCTGACGGTGTACTGCCGTAAGTTCACGCCCGACTGCCTCGTGCGGGACTCTTGAGCCGCGGCCGGGTCGGCCAGGCCCTTCCTCAGCCCGCGAGGCACGAAGCTTACGCGCAGCCGCACATTGCCGCGATGGCGTCGCTTCGAGCCACTCGCCGACGGGGGAGGGCAACGGCAAGGCCCGCACCCACGCTGAACTATCCCCGGCCAGTCGGGGGTACGCTCATTTCTCCGGGAAGAGCGGATCGGGCATGTCGAAGAACTCGATCTTCACGCTCTTCTGCCCGTAATGGGCGGCATCCTTGATCTCCTGATCCGGGCGCCCGCTGGGTAGTGTCTCCGTTTCACCCAGTTGCGGGATGTTCTTGCGCAGCTTGGTCCCGGCCTCGGCCATACGCTGGTGCAGCGCGGCCGAGTAGGGGACGTCGTAGCTCCGTGGCGGGCTGTCGGTCGGTGCGTTCATGTCCGTCGCCCACAGGTAGATCCGGCCTTCCGCACCGGTCAGCTTGCTCGGCTCCAGGATGTGTATGGCCAGCAGACGGAAACGCTCGGGCAGCGGATCGCGCGTGGGCCAGCCGATGAGTGCCGGCCATGAGAGGTAGGTAACGATGTAGAGCCAGCTCGTCAGCACGATGGCCGCAGCCTTCAACCACCACGGCCAGCGCGAGTGGATGTTCAGCGTGAGCAGCAGTGCCGCGACGACCACGAATGCGACCGTCAGGCCGCCCCAACCAAGAATCATCATGCTGATCTCACGCTCCTGTCGGTTTTGTCCGGGCAATGTCTGCCTGGATGCTTTGGTGAGGATGTGGGGGCGGTGGTTTCACCCTCTGCCTGCCCACGAAGTGCAACGTCATTTGGCTCCACGTACCGCCTCCAGCAGCGACTTCTGCAGGGTGGAGAAGTTGCTGGCCGAACCGTCCGCAGCGATCTGGAAGCGGAAGGCGGTGCGTTCTTCGCCCTCGGCATTGAGGGTGATGGTCTCGTAGTAGAGCACCTCGAGCCTGGGGTTCACACGGTCGAGCCGGACCGTCACCGGCACTGGCTTGCCGACATCGGTGGCGTAGTAGTGGATGTTCAGCACGTACTCCCCGGTTACCACGCCGCGGATGGTGGTGATCTCCTGGTTCAGGGGATTCTCGATCTCACGACCGTTCACGGAGATGACGTCATTCAACATGCCGCGGTCGTCGCGATCCAGGTGCACGAGGCCGGCCTGCGGGTTGCGGAACCAGACGATCGAGCCGGCCGGATCCTCGAGGTAGGTATCGATATCGTTGCGGTCGTAATCAGGCCAGGTGACGGTGATGATGTACTCGGCCTTCGGATCGATGATGCCCTGCTTGGCGACCGGGTTCATGTACAGCACGGCCACAACGAACAGGAAGGTGAAACCGAGCAGGGCGTTGAACAGCAGATCCGTGACCGGGTCGAAACCCGGGCGGCCACGTATACCACTCCCGTATTGGACGCCCATCTGCTCAGGCTCGCTGCGACCGACGGCGCTGAACCTGTGCCTGCGCCAGATCCACCGCATCTTCCAGCAGTTCGTTCATCGACTGGCCGAGCAGATAGACCTTCCCACCAAGCAGCATGCCGCCAACCAGGCCGGCCAGGGTCGTGTAGAGCGCAGTGCCCATGCCGTAACTCATCTGTCTCAAGACCCGCTGCATCACGGAGACGTCGATCTCGGCGGTGTCTGCGACGGAACCCAGCATGGCGATGAAGCCGACCACGGTGCCGAGGAAACCAAGTTTCGCCATGAGATCCACCAGAAACCAGGCGACGTCGTGCGCGTCGCGGATGCGCTGGGCCCTGGTGTTGAGCAGTTCGGTGACGGTCTCACCGCCAGGTCCCTCGCCGGAGCGCGGATCGATGAGCACGTCGCGCAGATGGCGGGTTGCGAAGCCGTCGGGAAGTGTCTGGCCGCTGGCGGTCTCTCGCACATCGAGGCCGACGACCTCGAGTTCTGCATTGGGATTGCGTGCCAGGGCCAGGCGCAGTTCTCCGAGCACGTTGTGCTCATGGGACAGGCGCCAGGCCTCACGCAGACAATGCAGGAAGCCCACGGCGTAGATGCCGAGGATGGCCAGGCAGAGACGGCTCTGGTCTGTTGCGATCATCTCGGCCAGATAGCCGGAGTGCCAGGCCACGTAGAGCACGAAAATCGACAATCCGGCGATGACCAGTGACTGCAGCAGCAACTTGTGTTCGATACGGTCCATGTCGATGACCTCATCCTGGGAAGGCAAGCCGAAGTAGGGTTTGCAGCCATAGCGCAGCGGGTTGTCTTGAGCGTCCCATCATTCGCGAGACACCGCATAGTCCTGGATGGCGCACAGCTCTGCATTCAGCGTCTGCGCGAACTCGGCCACGCGGGAATCCGGATGCTGCACGGGCAGCAACAGCATGCTGACTACCACCGTTCCACCCTCCGTGTGCACGGCTACGCGGCAGGGCATCTGTGCCACGAAACCCGGATCCAGATCGAGCACGGTCCGGGCATTCTCGAGATTGCAGAACTGGATGACTTCGAACTCCGGATAGCCTGTATATCCCCGCTCGCGCAGCCCCCGACCCAGCGAATTGCGGCCGGTAATGCGAAAGTTGCGCTCGGTGATCGCAAGTTCGAGGTCCTCGAGGACCCAGTCGAAGGGTACATCCTGGAGCCGACGCACACGCATTGGAATGGCCGTGCCGGGGTCGGGTTCGCAGGGGTTGGTAGCGGTTGCTGCGGGTTCCGGGCCAGCGGCAGCGCCGGTGACACCGGGCAGGCCAGATCCGCAAAGCAGCGACAGGGAGCAAACCAATGCACGCATCGTCGGGCCATGTGGTGCGAAACAACCCGAAGGGTGTCGACATTCAGTCATGGATCTCCACACGTGTCCCGATCGATACGTACTGGCGCA